>JABDKS010000982.1 GCA_013002105.1 Pirellulaceae bacterium
ACTCCAGACAATGCTCAGTGAGTAATGGTCGGACGCTCGAGTCGAAGAAGTCGTCCAGCGTAGAAGCAAAAATCGTCGACGCGATACTATTGGCGAACAGGACGCAAAGGAGGAGACGATTTTGCATTGATCTGAGTATAAGAAGAATCAAATCACACGTTCAAAGAGAGAGCGGCGAGACAACGAGCGTCGCGAAAGTTCCCAATCACATGGTTCTCTTTATTGGCGTGAGACCACGACAATGAAATCGCAGAGAGCGGTGAAATCGTATCGATCGCACGATTCGTATCGCATGGGCTGGTGGTGATGACCGCGACATCGGTGATGACCGCGCAACACGCAATTGCAACCATGATGGATTCAACCATTAGGGGGGACGGGGTGAGGTTGTTGGCTCGCAGGCGAGGGCTGCGTCAAAACGACGCCATGACCGCCAAACCGAACCATTTCACGCGAAAACGCTAGGAGCTGTATCCCTGGGATGCTCCAAGGTGGCGATCCTGACCATAAATCGATCTGGCTTGCAGTTGAAGCTTGTACCGTCGATATACTGCCTGCCGTCAACGTTTTCACCTTATTTGAAGAGATTCCCATGAAGAGATCCTCGATTGTTTGGCAGTTTGCGCTGCTGGCTGTGATTGGCTGTTCTGCGCAGTCCGATCCTGTTGCGACGACGCCCGTGCCCACCGACGCGGCCGTCCAATCTACTGATACCGTGCCTGGCGAAGGAGCCGAAGCGATGACTTTCGTCTCGCTAAAAGTTCCCAACATGATATGAGGCGGATGTGCCGCCTCGGTCCGAGGCGATCTGTCCAAAATCCCAGGAATTGTCGACATTGACACAGATCCTGGCAACCAAACCTGTACGTTCAAAGTTTCCGATCCTGACGTTGACTACGAAGCCGAATTGGCGAAGTTTGCGGAAACCAACACGCACCTTGCGGGCTATACAATTCAGTAAACAGCTCTCGCGTGCGAAATCCATACGAGCCCACGAGTGTCTCACTTGTGGGCTTTTTTATTGGTGCAAAGTACCCCGTACTGCTTGTGGGCAGATCGGACGTCATTGACGCACAGCTGCGGGGCGGTATTGAAAACCGGCAGCCTAGCCAGAAATCATTGCGCAGGCTAAGATTCGCTCAATCGAGTAGGGGACTGTTCCCCCTTCACCTCGTCGAGACGCCTCTCTTATTCGCGTTCTGCGATCAGCCGTGGCCCCTTGATTGTGGTTGACGTTTTTGATTCGGTTGCGGATTTCGTCCGTTTGTTTTTTGAGTGGAGAGAGTGATGTCGCAAGGTGTGATTAAGAAGTTGGTTTTTGACAAAGGTTTCGGATTCATTGCTCGTGATGGTGGAAAGGATCTCTTCTTTCATCATTCAGTTGTCGAAGAAGTTCAATTCGATGACTTGCGCGAAGGCCAGACGGTTGAATTCGTCGAAGGCCAAGGTCCCAAGGGCCCGGCAGCAGAGTCGGTTCGTGTTGCGTAACACGGCTGAACGTCGAGTTTCAACTACCAAATGACTAACCAGTGCACCGTTCCGGTGCACTGAGGCATATTTAAATCCCTGCGAGCTGCTCAATGTTTCGATGTTATTTCTGTGGACAGATTACGCCTCCCAAGACAACCCGTCACACGGTTGTGATTGAGGTTCGAGAAAAGCAGTACTCGTCGCGGCGCCGCGAATCCAAACGTGGCGGCGGCGGTGGGGGTCGTGGTGGATTTCGTGGTCGTGAAGAACCGGTTCAAGACCGAGGTGGCCGGGGCGAAGAGATCAGCAAAGAGGTCGCCGCCTGCCCCGCTTGCGCAAGTAAGCAGCATGAGGCAAAAATGATTGCAGCTCCCACGCCGGCTCCACCGGAATCAGCGGAACCGCAGGGCGAAACCGAAACTGGCACGGATTCTTAGTTCGTTGTCTATTCAACTCCTTGCGGTTGCAATCCAACTCAATCGATAAGGCGTCAAGAGTTTCGACGCAGTGTTGCAAATCGCCAATCGGCGTGACGACTCCCTCTGTGGGCGAAGCGCTGATTCGACGCCTGTTGGACACACGGTCGCTCGACCGTTCAGGGTCGATGTTGTGTAGGGTCGATGTGTATTGGTTGATTGATCGCGCTGGGCCGCAATCCAGCGTTTTCAAAGTCCGAATGCCATTAGAGATTTGTGCGTGCGAACATAGAGTGTCCCGTCGACGATGGCCGGTGTCGCATAAATACGCTCGCCGATTTTGTTGACAGCCAGCACCTTGGGTGTTGGGCCCAATTGCAAAACAGTCATGGTGCCGTCGCCCGCGGTGCAGAAAAGCAGATCGCCAGCGATGATCGGTGATGCATAGTGCGTCCCGCGTCCCTTGGTCCGGATGCGACTGATTCGTTGTCCGGTTTGATGATTGACCGTTGTCAGGATTCCTCCGTTCTTGACAAAGTAGACATGTTCACCGTGGTGAATCGGCGAAGGGACTTCGGGGATGCCATCGCGGGCCAAGTAACGAATCTCACTCGGCGGGATGGTTCCGTGGCTGTTCACATCGATGGCGATCAGGCCATGCGGCACGTAGGTCTTTCGCCGTTGGTTATCCTTTTTACGCCAAACGCTCCATTCGTCGCGTGAAAGCGTTTTGTCATCATCGCTGTCCACCATGGCGAACCGAAGCGGGAAACCATTCTGTGGTGCATCCGTTCCTTCGCTACGGTGAAACACCATCAGCTTTGGAAATTCATCGACCGTGATTGTTTGGTCACCATTCTTGTCATTTTGCTGCACGAGTTCGTCAAAATCTGGATAGGTCGGTGTCAACGATTCCTCGCCCGTCTGATTCCACGTCGCAACGACGACTTCGTCACCGACCAAGATGGGCGTACTTGTTGCCGTTGTTTTGCAGTTCGCCAGCCAAAGGCGATTGCCAGTTGCCAAATCAAATGCTTGGACGCTGCGCGCCGAATGAATAATTAACTTATTGTCTGCAACAATTGGCATCCCGGTGCATGACATGTCGGTGGTGAATTTTTCCTCCTGCGGAACATTCCAAAGTTCGGCACCGGTCCGCTTATCGACAGCCAGCAAATAGTGGTCGACGTAGTTGCCGCGATACAAAATTACTTGATCGCCGGTGATGATTGGCGAGGCCGCGTTGCCCGCATAGGATTTGGCAAGCGGCATCTTACGTTGCCACAATTCCTTGCCGTGCATGTCGAAGCAAACCAATCCGAAGGACCCGAAGTAGGCGACGACTCGCTGACCGTCGGACGCCGGTGTGCTACTTGCTGGATTAAATGACGGATGTCCTGTTTCGATCTCTGTGGTAGGGACGTCACGCCGCCATCGAATGGTGCCATCGCGGCGGGCGATGCAGATGACTGAAAGCGACTCGGATTCTTGATCCAATACGGTCACAAAAATGGAGTCACCAACGATGCAAGGTGACGAGTGTCCGCTTGCCAGCGGCGTTCGCCAAAGTCGATTTTTATTCGGACCGAAGTCAACCGGAGGTGGACCGCCCGTTGCGACTCCTGAACCATTGGGTCCGCGGAACTGGGGCCAGTCGGCGGACAAGGTCGGGGATAGCAGTGACAACGCGACCAAGATCGTGGCGAACAGTGGAATGGGTGAAATTCCGCGGGCGTGTGGCGACAGTGCAAAAGCGGCTTGACGGTTGCGTCGCTGCGCGATCATTCGCCAAACCATGATGCAAGTCGTTGTCGATCGCATAGGTAAAGATCTTGTTACAGGAAGTTACGCGGAGGCAGCGTGGTTCGATAGAGTCGTGGGATACGATAGCGGATCATGGCAGTGGTCCGCGGTTCGCGACGGACGTGGATTCGCCGCCGCCGACTCGATCATCAGCGACCGCGTGGTAGTGCTGGCCGGTTGATGATTCCAATTTACATAAGGTGCAAAGTGACATGTTGTTTCGGCTGGCGGTGTGCGTAAGTTTCGTCTGCGGCGGTGTCCCCCTCTGGGCAGATGATTCCGGGTTCGAATTGCGTGAAAAAATCGTTTACTCGAAAGTGGACGACAGAGACCTGTTGCTAGACGCGTTCGTTCCAAATTCAGATGGCGTTCATCCAGCCGTGTTGGTTGTCCACGGTGGTGCTTGGCGAAGTGGAAATCGTAAACAGTTGCGAGGCTACGCAACGGCCTTGGCTGATCGCGGTTTCGTCTGCTTTGCCATCGATTACCGCCTTGCCCCGGCACATAAGTTTCCAGCCCAAATCGACGACTGTCGCGCGGCGGTCAAATGGATTCGTCAACACGCAGCAGATTACAAGGCCGACCCGACCAGACTGGGTGCGATCGGATATTCGGCTGGTGGTCACTTGGTGTCGTTGCTCGGTACCACTGGCGAAGGGCCGAGCGAGAAGAATGGAAATGTCGATCTGCGTTTGCAAGCCGTCGCTGCTGGGGGAGCACCGACCGATTTTCGTTGGTTTCCCGATAAGGGTAAGTGGGCTGAGTATTGGATGGGAGGCACATTGGAAACAGTTCCCGAGAAGTTCCAAGCGGCCTCCTCGGCGGCGTTCGTCGACAAAGATGACCCACCAACATTTTTCTTTAATGGCACCGCCGACAAACTTGTTTCGTTAACCTGGACGCGTCAATGTTTCAACGCATTGAAACAGGCGGGGGTCAAAACCGAAATGCACATCATTCAGGATGCCGGACACATTCAGGCAGCCGCCAACGAGCAGGCATTGGAAAAAGCGTACGCGTTTCTGTCGACGCAATTACGAGGTAGAGCCGATGCGAACCCCAGCGAGGACGATTCCAAGGCGACGGAGTGAGCGCTGCGCAGCCAGCGCCGCGTCGGTTTATACAATCTGCCGGTTGCCGGATGTGGCTGGAGTCGGTTGTCGGTGATAACTGGACCCGGTCGTCGGTGGTGGCTGGATACATTCACCGGAGATCGGCGTGCGTTTACCATCGCACCAAGTTCACGCGACCCGCCGGTTAAATGATTCACAGTTTTTGGTAGTATCTCAGTGACTGTTTTCTTCCGCCAACGAGTTACAAAGTGGACACACCGCGACGAAAACTTGGTGCAACGAACATTGAAATCACGCCCGTGGCGATGGGGTGTTGGCCGATCGCCGGGATGACCAGTGTCGACGTCAATGACGCAGATAGCTTGAAAACGTTACACGCCGCCGTCGACTCGGGCATCAATTTCTTTGATACCGCTTATTGCTATGGGCCCAACGGAGAAAGCGAACAGTTGATTGCTCAAGCCTTGGGTGACCGCCGCGAGTCGATTGTGATTGCAACCAAGGGCGGCATTCATTGGGATGAAAATGGCAAGCAAGTGTTGGATGCGACGCCCGATCGTCTGCGATTTCAGTGCGACGAGAGTTTGCGACGGCTGGGGACGGATTACGTCGATCTGCTGTATTTGCATGCTCCTGATCCAAAAATTCCTGTCGAAGAATCTGCCGGCGTTCTGCTCTCGTTGCTGCAAGCGGGAAAAACCCGCAGCGTCGGAGTGTCCAATTTTAATGTCGATCAGTTGCGCAAATTTCACGCGATCTGCCCGATCACCGCGGTCCAGCCGCACTACAACATGCTGCAACGTGAGATCGAATCGGATACTGTCCCCTGGTGCCAGCAAAACAATGTTTCGCTGGTGGTCTACTGGCCCCTGTTAAAAGGGTTGCTAGCGGGCAAGCTACAGCGTGATCATGTGTTCCAGCCAGGTGACGGCCGACCTAAATACGCGATGTTTCAAGGTGAACAGTGGCAAAAGAATCACGATCTGATTGACCAGCTGCGTGTGATTGCCGCCGACCATGACAAGAGCGTGGCACAGTTGGTGGTTGCATGGACCATTTGCCAAGCGGGGATCACGTCGGCCCTGTGTGGTGCCAAGCGAGCCCGTCAGATTCAAGAAACTGCTGCTGCGATGCATTGGGCGCTCGATGACGAGACGCTCGATCGCGTACGCGAGGCTCTTCGGCGACGCGGCCAACCCGTGTCGCAGTCAGCCGTGTGAACGGCGATTTCAGGCTCGCTGGGCGAAGTCAGTTTTACGCACCGATCGACCGCCCACGACTGCTGGTAAGGTTGGTGACATCCTCTAGAATATCGCTGCGATTTGGTTTGCTGTACTCGTTGGGTTTGCGGAGTTTGAAATGAATATTGATTCGATTTTTGATAACAACCAAAAATGGGTCTCCAGCAAAGAGGAAGACGATGGCCAGTACTTCGAAAGGTTGGCCAAAGGGCAGTCACCCGAGATGTTGTACATCGGTTGCTCCGATAGCCGGGTCACCGCCGAGGAGATGATCGGAGCACAGCCGGGCGATCTGTTCGTTCATCGGAACATCGCCAACATGGTTCCCAATACCGACCTCAGTGCGATGTCGGTGATCAACTATGCCGTGTCCCATTTGCACGTCAAAAACATAGTGGTCTGCGGCCACTATGGATGCGGCGGTGTCTTAGCAGCGATGCAGCCGAAAGATCTGGGAGTATTGAATCCGTGGCTGCGAAATATCCGCGACGTCTACCGATTACATCAGGACGAATTAGACGAAATCGGCGATACCGACCAACGGTACAAGCGGCTGGTCGAACTGAACGTGCAGGAACAGTGCATGAATGTTTTGAAAACGCCGGAAGTCCAGCTCGCATATGGATCGGGTGACCTAACGATTCACGGCTGGGTTCTGGATCTCAGCACCGGAAAGATCATCGATCTTAATATCAATGTGGCGGAAAAGTTGGAAGGCATTCGTGAGATTTATCGCCTGAGCTAATCCGGTCACGTCGAGTGGATGACGATGGTTTTGGATTCCGTCATTTCGTCGATCGCGTATTGGGGGCCTTCTTTGCCAATCCCGCTGTCTTTTAGACCGCCGTAAGGCATCAGATCGGCACGCCAGGTGGGTCCCCAGTTGATGTGAATATTTCCGCTTTGGACCTCGCGAGCAAATCGAATTGCCGCGTCGATGTCTTGTGTAAATACACCAGCGCTAAGTCCAAAACGTGTGTCGTTGGCCATGCCGATCGCGTCGTCGACGCTGGTGGCGCGGCAGACGGCTACAGCGGGGCCGAATAATTCCTCTTTGACGACTTTCATATTGGGTTGCGTATCGACGACGACGGTCGGTTGCATGAATGCACCAGAGCTTTGTCCACCGCAGGCCACCGTCGCACCTTGGGACACCGCTTCGTCGACCCAACTCTTGACTCGCTGTGCGTCGCGTTGGCGGACCATGGGGCCCATGTCCGTTTCATTACTCAACGGGTCACCGGTGGTGATCGCATTGACTTGCGGAACGAGTTGGTCGATCAATCGATCGTGAATCTCGTCCGTAGCAACAATGCGTTGCGCGGAAATGCAAACTTGACCTGCGTTGGCGAAACCGCCTGATACGATTGCGCGGACCACTTTGTCCAGGTTGGCGTCGGGTAAGACGATCAGCGGACAGTTTGAACCAAGTTCCATGGTCACTTTTTTGATGCCCGCAACACGGCAAATCTGCTCACCGACTTTTTGACTTCCCGTAAAACTGATCTTGCGAACACGCTGGTCACGACAGATGGCTTCGCCGATCTCGCCGCCGCCTCCGGTGACGCAGGAAATCGCCAACGGAGGCAATCCGGCCTCGAGCAAAATTTCGATCAGTTTCAATGCGGTCAGCGGCGTATCGCTGGCCGGCTTTAAGATAACGGCGTTCCCGCCGGCAATTGCGGGACCGACTTTGTGGCAAACCAGGTTCAGTGGGTAATTGAATGGGGTGATTGCCGCGACGACACCGCAGGGGACGCGCAGCGTGAACCCTAGTTTTCCAGCACCGCCCGGTGCACTGTCCAGCGGTAGGACTTCGCCGGTCATTCTCTTGGCTTCCTCGCCGCTGAGTTGCAGAGTCTGCGCGGCCCGCTGGACTTCGGTCGTCGCTTCGCGGATCGTCTTCCCTTCCTCGTTGGTCAGGACGCGCGCCAATTCCTCGGATCGCTGGATCAGCAAGTCGGATGCGCGGTGCAGTATTTCGTACCGTTCGTGCGCGGATA
>JABDKS010000231.1 GCA_013002105.1 Pirellulaceae bacterium
GATGATGGTCAGTAGTGCAGAATCTCTCGCCTCGTTGAGGGCCAGTTCAGCGAACTGGACACCCGCCCAGTTGGGATCGACGACAAACATCCGCTGATTGCCATTGTCGTCCAAGGAGACGATGCCACCTGCCCGTGGACTTGCCGTTCCACCTGTTCCACCATCATCGTAGTTACTGGACAGAATGTCGAGGTTCGACAAGGCACCTGCATAACCGATCGCGTTGAGTGCTGGGCCGGTCACATCCGAATTGACGCCCGATCCGACGTTGACCACTCCGCTACTTTGACCAAGGAACGTCAAGCGACTGCTGTCCACATCGTAGCTGACCGTGTAACTGCCACTTGGCACGTTCACAAACGAATAGGTTCCTTGCAGGGTCGTGGTCGTGGTTCGCACTTCACCCGTGCTGGAAACCAAGCGAACTTTGATGCCGCCCAATCCCGATTCGCCCGCATCTTTTTGGAAATTGAAGATCGGGTCCACGCCAATTGCACGATCCGGGTTCGTTGCTTCGTCAAGGAACAGAGTTCCCGACACGGTGCCAATTGCAGTTGGTTCGTCGACACCGTTGATGACAATCGTGACGGTTTCTGTATCGGTCGCATTCGCGGCACCAGAATTGTCGTTTGCGATGACGTTAAAGGTCAACGTGACGGTTTCGCCACTGTCCAAGAATTGGACGGCACTATTGGGGACACTGTAGTCCCAGCTGTTGCTATCGGCACTGAAGCCTTGTGTCAGTTGTGCGATCTGCGTCGCAGTCAGCGTGCCGCCGCCGGAGCGAACTTGGCTGACGTTAGAAACCGATACGCTTAAATTGTCATTTTGGTCAACGTCCGAAATGCTGAGCGAACCACTGGCAGTCAGTGGGTTACCGGTGTCTTCGGTGACCGAACCGGATGCCGAGTTCAGGATCAAGTTAGGCTGGTCATTGACGCCGTTGATGTTGATTGTGACTTGGTCGGTAGCGGTCGCGTTGCTCGCACCCGTGTTGTCATCGACCGTCACATTGTAGGTAAGTGTGACGATCTCGCCCGCACCGAGGAACTGTACCGCGCTGTTGGCGACGGTGAAGGTCCAGCCCGTGTTCGTCGCGTTAAAGCCGCCGTTGAGTGCGGCCAACTGTGCGGCGGTTAATGTCGTACCGCTGTTACTGGCAAACGATGATGAAACAGTCAACGTGTCACCGGCATCGGCGTCGCCAACGGTGATGTTGCCGGTATCTGTCAGATTGGGATTGGAGTCGTCTTCAGTGACACTGCCATCGTCGGCCGTGATCGTCGGTTGATTGTTCCCAGCCACTTCGTCAACGCCGTTGATCGTGATCGTGACCGTTCGGAAATCGCTGTCGTTGGCAGCACCGGAATCGTCGGTCACAACGACGTCGAAGGTGACGGTTGCTGTCTCGCCGGTGTTTAAGAACTGAACCGCACTATTGGCAACGCTGTAATTCCATGTGTTGTTGGCATTGCTGACACTGATGCCGCTGGTTAATGCCGCGGCCTGGGCTGCCGTCAATGCGGTGCTGCCGCTGCGGGTCGCACTGGCGTTATTGAACGAAAGCGTCTGAGTGTCATTGGTGTCATCATCCGTGATGCTGACCGAGCCGCTGGCGGTCAATGGATCCGGGCCACTGTCTTCGGTCAGCGAACCGGTGGCCGGGGTCAGCGTCAGATCTGGTTGATCGTTGACGCCGTTGATGGTGACGGTCACCGTGGCCAGTGCCGTGTCGTTGGCTTCACCCGAATCATCTTGAACTTGTAATTCGTACTCAAACGTGATGGTTTCACTTTCCCTGAGGAACTGGATCAAACTGTTGTTGACCGTGTAGTTCCACTGTGTGTTTCCGGTGACACTGAATCCATTTTGCAAGGTATCCCGAAGTGTCGCATCCAGCATGCCGCCGCTGTAGGCGGCCGATCGGTTTGCCGTGTTTTCACTCACAGTCAGGATGTCGCCAGCATCGGCATCGCCAACGGTGATCGTGCCCGAAGTGCTTACAGCGCCGTCTTCGGTGACACTACCGTTGGTGACGGTAATGGTCGGTCGCGTGTTGGCGACGCTGTCGGTGATCCCTGTGATGCGGACGATGGCGGTGTTGGAAATCGTTGCTTCACCATCGGTGATGTTGTAGGTATAAGTGACATCGACCCGTTGGCCATCATTTAAGAATCCGTAGAACTGCGGATTCACATTCAGCACACCGTTGCCTTCATCGACCGTGATTCCGCCAGCGTTATCGCTACCCACTTGCGTCACGCTACCTGGAACGACGCTCAGCGTATCCCCGTCGGGATCGGAGACGGATGCCGGGTCCAACAGGTTAACGGTGTCGGGGGCTTGATCTTCGTTGAAGGTTTCGTCAATGGTGCTCGCCATTGGAGCCCGATTGGGGTCATCGATGCCATTGATAACGATCGTGACCGTCTCGGTATCAAAATTGTTGGCGGCACCCGAGCTGTCGGTTGCAGTGACGTCAAAGCTGAGCGTGATGTTTTGACCGGCGTCCAGGAACGCGATGTCGCTGTTGGCGACGTTGTAGGTCCAGCCGGTGTTGGTGACCGTAAAGTTGCTGGTCGTACTGCTGATGGCGTCGATCTGTGCCTGCGTCAATGTTCCGTTGACGTTTAAGGCCGCGTCCATGTTGTACACAGCAGAAACGGTAAAGGTGTCGCCAGTATCGGCGTCCGTGACGCTGAGCGTACCTGTGTCAGTCAGCGTGGTCACGGTGTCGCTTTCGGTGACCGAACCGGCCGTGTCAATTGTCAGCACGGGGGCGCTGTTGCCGACAACCGCCTGGGTTGCCACGGTGATGCTGTGACCACCACTAAACAGGATTAGATCGGGGTCAAACCGTTCACCGGTTGCAGGCTGGGGTGTGCCAAAGAGCAAAAAGTATTCGTTCTTCTCGCCTTGCAGTGGCGGATCAGCCGAGACCGCATCCGGGATGGTGATTGTCACATCCAATCCGTCGGCGTCGGTCGCTTTGTTCAGGAACACTCGGAGGCTGTAGGCGTCCATCGGCCGAGGCGTTGGAGCACCGAAAAGTTGCTCGGGAATTCCGCCGGTGCCTGGATTTCTGACCACCGCTCCGGTGGCGCGGAAGCCTTCGGTTTCGTCAAATGAACCTTCTGGCAAAAACGAATAGATTCCCTGTTCGCGAAAGCCTGCGAATGGGTCAGTTCGGCTGTTGGAATCAATGTTAAACGGGATAGCCGCATCATTGGCAATCATATTGCCATTGCCGTCGTCGATCAACGGTGAAACGTTGTTCGTCGTGACGCCAACTTGGCCGGTGCTCGTGACCGTAAAATTGGGCAAGTCTTGATTCAGGAACTGTGCATCCGCGAATTTCGGGTACTGAATCGAAAACCGCACCGGTGAGGTTGCACCAGTGAATGGCAGCTTGGAGACATTAAACTCATCTGCTGCGTAGCCAAAGTTGGTCAGCGCAGTCTCAATCGCGGCGATCTGTTCCGCATCCGTATCGAAACTGTCATCCGTTACGGTGTGTTGCGGAACACCACCAATGTTAAAGGTGTAGACC
>JABDKS010001015.1 GCA_013002105.1 Pirellulaceae bacterium
TGTTGCTGGAGTGGGGCTCTGGCAAGACGACATGCCGCTTGCGCCGTGGGACTTTCGCGAACGCGGTCGCTGATCGCCAACCGGCGATTTCGAACCCGTCGATCTTCTGGGCGATCCGTACGTTGAATGCCAAATCGGCAGGAACCAACGACAAATTTCCACACCCATCCATCCCTGCTGATAAACTTTGAGCGAAAACTTTTATCGCCCCTTTGTTCTCGCAGGGTTTTTCGATGTTGAACTTGGTACTGAGGCCTTTACAGGTGTATGGCATTCGATGGGCCGCTTTCCTGGCGACCATCGTCGCGACGGCGGTAACCGTGCATTCCCAATCAATACGGTACGCGCTAAACGAAGGTCAAAAGTTTTCCTATGACACCGAAATTACCGTCGACGGCAGCACCTCCAAAACGACCT
This sequence comes from Pirellulaceae bacterium, assembly GCA_013002105.1. Next base: position 418 of record JABDKS010001015.1, read on the forward strand.
ACAAGGGCATCACTAACTACACGGTCACTCAAAGCGCAACGGATATCGCCAGCTTGACCTATTCGGGTGGTTTGCGTGAATCCAAAGTCAACAAGCAACCCATCGGCAGAGGCGGTCGATTCGGAGGGTTCCGAGGTGGATTCCCTGGTCCACCATCGATTCCCAGCCCATTCTCGCGTCCAACATTTTCCGGCAAGACACAAACCACCAACAAGTTCACGCTCAGTTCACGCGGAACCACACTCGCGATGACGGGCGATTCGCAACTTCCCTACTTGCTGGGCAATGTTTCCCTGATGCCATTCGAATTACTACCCGAGGGAAATGAAAAACAATGGACCAGCGACAGCGGCATTTCCATCACCGAAGAAAACGAAAACAGTCGTGATCGCTTCGGCGCATTTGGACCCTTTGGCCCCTTCGCCGGTACGGAGAAGAAGAGTAAGCAGGCTGCAGTCGAAGTCACCAAGTACGCGATCGTTTCGGAAGACGGTGACTTAGTCAAAGTCAAGAAAACGTATCAACTGATCACTCCCAAAACTCCCGACAACGACGCGCTGGACATGACTGGCCAGGGAACGTGGACATTCGATCGCCAAGACCACGTCCCCCATGCATGCGATATGCAGTACGCACTGAAAGTCAAATCGGGCAACACAACCACAACCATCCCGATTCATGTAAAGTACTCGCGGCTGACACAGGAACAGCTGGACAAAATTGCCGCCGATGCCAAAGCCCGAATGGAAGAAGCCGCGCGGAAAGCGGACGAAGCCAAAGCGTTGGCTGAACGACCCCTGACACCCGAAGAAAAAACGCAAACTCTAGCAGACCTTGCATCAGGAGATGACGTCAAGATTCAGGCGATGTTGAAGCAGTTGGCGACCAAGACTTTGAAAGATCCCGATCCGGAGATCGTCGCCGCTATCGAGTCCCATCTGACAAGCAAGAATAGTATCAACGCCAAATCGGCCAGAAGTGCTTTAGCGAAATGGTCACCCAGTTACGCAGCAAAGGCGCGGCTGAACAAAGACTATCAAGGACCCGGGCCGGTCAAATCCACCGGCTTGGTAGTCGAGTCGATCACGCCTCTGGCGGTGGGACAACTCGTACAGGCGCAACGTAATCGTCGGGGTTCCTTTTGGTTTGCCGGCCGCATCAAAGAACTCATGCCGACAGGTGAAGTCAAAATAGCGTTCTTGACATGGGGCAAAGAAAATGACCGCGACCTCGAGGTTGTTCAGCGGCGTCAAATACAACTCGCGCCCCCTGAACTGGACCAACCCGATCTGGTGTCGAATACGGCGGTCGCCCCGCAGCAAGCGACGACCATGCCGCCGTCAACGTCCCAGTCCAAGTCTCGTACGTGGTCGGACATAACGGGCAAGTTCAAAGTGGATGCTGAATTTGTCGAAGTGACCGACGGGAAAGTCTCCCTGAAGCGTGCCGACGGACGTACGATGTCGATCCCAATCGACAAACTCAGTGCGGCCGATCAAGCTCACGTCAAAGAACTTGAGAAAGCAGCCGAGAACCCATTCGTTCTGGACTGACGGGCCGCGAGCCGAACCCGTTGCGAAGCCTCGCCCGACAGGGACGCGTCAGACGAAGTTCCAAAGCACTAACGTGATCAAAAAACCGACGACCGAAATGCAGGTCGCCAACACGCTCCATGTCTTCAGCGTCTGTGATTCGCTCATGCGGAAATACCGCGAGATCATCCAGAACCCCGAATCATTGACATGTGAGAATCCAGTTGCTCCTGCAGCGATTGCGATCGTGACCAACGCCAACTGAGGTTGGCTGAGACCTTCGATAAATCCGGCCATCAAACCGGCCGCTGTCAACATCGCAACCGTCGCAGAACCTTGGGCAATCCGAATTAGAGTGGCAAAAACGTAAGCCAACACCAAAATTGGAATCCCCGAATTGCCAAACATCTCCGCTAATGCTTCGGTAATCCCAGTCGCTTTTAAGACGCCTTTAAAAACGCCGCCGGCTCCAGTGATCAAGATAATGATTCCGGCTGGACCAAGCGCCTTGGTGGAGACTTCCAAAAGCGTGTCTCTGTCCACACCGCGCCGAGTCCCCAGGAAGTAAATCGCGATTAGGGTCGACAACAGCAACGCGATCACGGGGTGACCAAAAAAGATGATGCCCTGTTCGATCCAAGAGGCATCCGCCAACGCGGCAGTCAACTGAGTCGATCGCTCGGCATTGGTCAGCCCCTCAGGTAGCCGTGTTGCGACCATCTGCTCGACGATCGTATTGGACAGAATCAATCCAATCGGCAACGCGATCAAAAATAAAATGAAGCCGAATCCCGGCAAGTTGGATTCATCCAAGTTGTCGTCCACGTCCAAGGGCGGTAACGGCAAATCGACCGACGATGCCAATCTTGCACAAAGCCAAGGGCCGCAAATCACCGCCGTTGGGAAACCGACAATGACCCCAAATAAGATGACCCAACCCAAGTTCACATTCAGAATGTAAGCGACCGCGACCGGTCCCGGTGTCGGCGGCACGAACGCGTGGGTGACCGCCATCCCGGCGCACAGCGAAAGCCCATAAACCAAGTACGGCTTTTTTGTATCGCGCGCGAGCGCGAAAAGCAGCGGCGCAAGAATCACCAGAGCAACGTCCAAGAAAACCGGGATTGAAATGATGAATCCGGTCAACAACATCGCCCACGGCGCTTTCTTGGCACCGAAAATCCTCACCAGCGAATTAGCAAGCGACTGTGTGCCGCCGGAATGTTCCAAGATCGCACCAAATATGGCGCCCACACCAATGATCGTCGCGATGAATCCCAGCGCGCCGCCCATGCTGTTGACGATCGTGTTGGCCACTTGCGTTAGCGGCACAGCGTCTGGATTGACCAATCGTGATGATGCCGCAACCACGACAGAGACGACGATTAGAGACAAGAACGCCTGCAGCTTGAACCGCAAAATCAAGATCAGCAGTAGGGCGATGCCAAAGACAAGCAGGGCGATCAGTGCCGGAACGTTCAAATCCGTGTCACTTTGAGCCAACAAAATCGGCATCAAACCATCAGCAACAAGAGCAACGGGTGCAGTATTCAAGGCGAACAGACTGGGTACACGGAAAGAATTAAGACGCCGGAGTCTAAGTGGCGGCCATCGGCGGGTCAATCAAAGTGGCCTCACCGGATCGATGCGTCGTTGGCTATCTGCGGTAACCCTGGCGGAAACGAATCGAGCCACGCAGCGAGACTGCCGATAAAATCGCAATCTGCTGGTCCAACAACTTCCCAACCATTGGAGGCTGATTTCACGATTCCACGCAGTTGGTCGATCCAACGGGACGAGCTGTTGAGTATCTCCGACGCCTGCTGCGGACCGAAGGGTCGCTTGGCAAACGTCACACGACCACCACGATGTGTGCGGATCAGCTGTACCAGTTCTCCCGACTGGGCCATGAAGCGTTCACCGCTGAAATAGACACGTCGCAGTTTCTGCTGAAGATCAAATTGAAACACCGGGTCGACACCGCAATACAAACTCAACTGCCCCTGCTGGCGAAACCCAACGACAACCGCCGTGTCCCCAATCTGTGTCCGGCCTCGCAGAGGCATTTTTCGGCCATCACGCAATAAATCTTCGTGATCGTGTTCATGAACGGCCATCAAGATTCACGCTGATTTTTGTTGCACGATTCGTCCATCGGGACGGCTGGTCCTGTTTGTTCCACAGGATGAGTGAATAGGTAACGCCAAACCGCTTCATGACCGAACGTGCCATCCGCGTTCTTTTTCGCGCGGCTGCCGGGCTGGACGCTGCTGTGTGCACGTTTGGCATCGCCGCCAACATCGAAATCCGTAATCAGCCGACGCGTGTTTTGATAAGGCGGATCCGTTTTGTCGACGTTGACGATCGGACCGAATTGGTGCAGCCCCATTAATTCCCAACTGCGACAGTAGTGATCGGCGGTCCAACCACCATCCAAGACATGCGAAAAACCAAAGTACCGATTCTCGGGCGTTGCTGACGGCAAGGATTGCCAGCTCTGCAACTGATCGCGTGGACCGCAAAATGCAACGACACGGCTGACCTTCTGATGTTTCGCAAAACGTGCTGCCGTAGTAGATCCGTGGGACGACCCCGCAACGATAATGTCTTCCCACCGCAGTCCTTCACCGCCGGGGGTCAAAAAGTAACCCCAGCCTCCTTGCGGATTCTTTTTATCAAGTGCTTTGACAAACTGCAGTGCACGCTCCGCCATTGAGTCCGGCTTGGGGATATCAACTTGGTCGCTAAAGTCCTGACCGGTTGCAGCCTCCAAGCGAATGTTGCCTCGACAGTGCTCGCCGACCGGCGTCTCCTTGCAGCAGATCGAAAACCACTTGTTCGCGTAGTGAACCTGAATGGCGTGAATGCCATACGAATTGATGCGATCAAACAACGACGCATTGTGGCTCATCAACCAAATCACCAGTTTTCCACGCGGCGCAACGCGGGTATCCACCGAAGCATTCTGAATATCAAGCGGCTTGCCGTCGTCGGATTCCAAGTCGAATCCAATCTCGGGATGCGATCGCACACGACGATCAATGTCGCTGGCCCGCGCTTTCAGCTTGTAATGTTGTGGAGAGGGGTCATCGAATTTCAACTGGCCC
>JABDKS010001017.1 GCA_013002105.1 Pirellulaceae bacterium
GGCGGGAGGTTTTCGGGTGGGCGTACAAAACCCAGGGCGTTGCCCTGGGCTGGATTGTTCAACGGCTTCACCGTTGCGGGCTCGATCCGATCCCAGGCCTGGAAGGGACACCCGTGACGTCGCATCTCGCCCGCGATTGGTTGCAATTCTCACCGATCGCTAACGAATCAATCGTCCGACAATTTCTGCAAATCCGCTCGGCTGTCCTCATACGTTTCGTTGAATTCCAGCGCAGCGGGATCGGGCTCTTTGCCCCAGATCTTGCAGGCCTGCTGATAAACGTCCGGCCACCAGTTGCGATGTTCTGTCAGGCCGTCGTCCTTGTATTTTCGCCAATGGCTCAGGACTCGCGACCAGCATTGATCACCGTATGCCATCGCTTCATTGAGCGACGCGAACTTGGGGACATACCAGCGTCGGCCAATTTGTGCGTGCAACACCTCGTCGGCCCAATCGAAGTCTTGAAAGAGCCCCGACAAGGGATCGCCGCTCTCCATTGCGACTTCCCATTCATATTTCTTGCCGGTGCGCGGCATCAGTCCTTGTTCGATAAAGAACAGCACGCCGTGCCGCTCACGGGCATTGAGTTGCAGATTCAGGTTGCGTGACCAGGTAAAGTTGATGGGAATCTGGTGCCAATCGATTCCCTGAGACACGAACCCGACTTCGCCCATCATGGCATGGCGTGCTTCGTCCCAGAGTTGTCGCGACATTTCCATGTGGAATTCCCAAGGTTCGTCGTCCTGCAGTTCGACAAGGATGCTGGCCATCATTTCGGGAACGTCGATTTCGCGAATCCGCTTGTAGTACATCATCAGTGTCTTGTCTCGCGGCGAAAAACGCTCGTCGTACAAAAAGGCTTCTGGGTTGACACCGGCATTAAAGGAATCTCCGAACCGTTCGTCGCGGCGGGGTTCTTTTTGATACACAAACGGCTTGTGAGAATATCGTCGCTCGGGCAATTCTCCACACGGTTCGTCCGTACCGTCGACTTGTCCGGCCACGGTCAGGAAGGACTGCAAGTGATTGACCCAGCTGCGATGTTGATCGGAACGACTTTCGTCGCACAAGCAAGCGATCGCCTGGTCGCCGTAGTCGGCGACGTCCGAAAGTTCAAAGCGGATCAGTTTGGTCACGCGAACCGTTGGCGCGTCGGCCAACGGATGAGCCTGCTGGCCGAGTCGATCGCACGCTGCCAACACCGCCGGCAATGCGACCCGGTAGATACCCAAGAGAAGCAACTCAGTTGGCGAAACCCCGCCATCATCTGTCTGGTCGCTGTGGGCACCCGCACATTGGATTTCGTCCAAGAATGCTTGCAGTGCCCGGTCGGGAACTTTATCCAAGCCCAGCGGCGGCTCACGCATTTCGCCGACACGCTGGCGTATCAACGCCACCTGCTCGGCCAGTAGGTACGCGTGGTGACTGTACGCGGTCTTCAGTTCGTAAATGGGTTCGGCGGTGATTTGCGACGTCAGGATCTGGTGCATCCTTTTGATCACGTAGTGAATGCGTTTTAAACGCATCACACTTTCTTCCACGCTCCAATTCGCGGTGATTGCGCGTTGCAGTTCGGTCAATCCGGCGAGCGCCGGCAGACCTCGATAAGGTTTTGATTCAGACGGTGTCATGTCGGTTGTTATCAAATCGATTGTGATTCGGATTCGCGAACGCGTGTTGGGGACGCATTCAGTTTACCGCGATTCGACGCAGTGGAGGTGTTGGTCGTCGGTGGTAAACAGTTCGATCGATGTCCGCGTGAAAGTCGTTTGTAGATTTTGAACGAGTTGGCGTGAAAGCGCCTTGCAAATCGATAGTTCATGCGGCTATGACAGATTCACCGGCGGCGGGAGTCACATCCCGCACAGGAGAACAAGAAACAGTTTCGACAACTTTGCCATCGGATCCGTATTCCGATGGGCCTTCTGATTGGGCGAGTCAATCGGGCAAGACTTGGGGCGATGAGTTTGGGTCACTGGTACAGTCGGGATCTTCGATGCGTCGATGATCTCTGCTAACCCCAACTGTGATTCATCCATCCACACGACTTGAGAGCACGCAAACAAACTAGGGGCAATAGTTTGGTTCGCAGCACTTCTGAAAACGATCAGCATCCAGGCGTTGCGTACGCGTACGTTTTGGCGTTTGCAACGCAACCGCGCCCGGGTGCATGGATTCGACCCCGTGATCTTCGACTGACCCACTTTTTGGAAACAGTATTCGGTTGCGACGAATGCGGGGGACTTCAGGACGACTTGCCCAAAGGTGGGTTTTCCCAATGACACTTTCGCTTTCAAATCAGCTTGTCGGCATGACATCGTCAAGTCACGACACCGAACCTGAGGATCCGTTAGCCGCCGTTTATCAATCTCGGGTGGTAATTTTGACCAGTCCTCAACTGGTCCTGGCGGAAATGCCTGATTTGTTTCCGCTGCGGCTGCAGGCCGCGGCGACTTGGGACGAGATCACCGACCTGTTTTCGGATGACCGTAGTGGTTGTGTGCTGGTTGATTTCGATCACGACCGCGATCAGACAGTCCGCGAATTGCGTCGGTTGGACCACGAGTGGATGATGCTATCGGTGATCGCTTGCTCGGTGACCGACTGTGCCGAAACGGCGTTGGTGGCGGCCAAGGCCGGATGCGTTGAATTTGCCAAGATCCCCTTTGAATCCAGAACATTGTTACGCTCCATCGAGCGTGCTTGCAAAATCGACTCAAGCGGCGAACATTCGCCACGCAACATCCGTGCAAGTCTCGCGTCGTTGACATCGCGTGAGCGTGAAGTACTGAGACTGTTTCTCGACGGGATCAATACAAAACTGATCGCTAAGCGACTGGGCGTTGGTTACCAGACCATTGATAAACATCGAAACCGAGCGTTACGAAAGTTGCACTGCGGTAGTCTGATTGAATTGGCCAACATGCTTCATCGCAAGTGGTAGCGTTGTGTTGATGACCCATTGGATCGTTCCAGGCCAAATCAGTGCGCGAGAAATGCAGCGTGACAA
>JABDKS010001069.1 GCA_013002105.1 Pirellulaceae bacterium
CTGTCCGTGACGGTGAATCTAGTGGTACCCAACTCAGCCGGATGGACCAACGTCATTCACGTTGTCAACGACTCAGTGAGTTCGCTGATTGGCATGGTGTTCATTCACACCCTAGTTACAACGCCTAGATCCGACCGCAAATGGCGGTGCCAAGTGATTTCAACTGGCGTTGCACGAGAATACGTGGGTGCCCAACACGCGACGGGGTGACTTGACGTCAGAGTGAGAGTGAATTTTGCAACACATCATTGGTCCTCTTGTTGCGTTTGCACAGACTCACTACGCGAGCGACAAAGTCCACCGATTCGTATGGTTTTTGAATGAATTGAGTCCGTTTCCCGTCGATCAATTCCCCAACGAGACTTTGTTCGCTGTAGCCACTGGTCAATAGGACACAGCTATCGCGTCTGATGGCGCGTATCACATCGAGGGTTTGTCGACCGTCCATCACCGGCATGGTCATATCCAGCACCACGCAGTCGAAGAATTCCGGAAGACGCACAAACGTAGCAATCGCCTCGCGTCCGTCGCCTGCCGTTACCACGTCAAAACCGACGGATCGCAAAAGCTTGGATGCCTGCGACAGCAGTTGTGGTTCGTCGTCAACCACTAATACACGATACCCGCGCGGCTCCGATGCGTCCGGAAGCCAGTCAGCGATGTGGTTGTCATCGAAATCACTAACCGATGACTCGTTGTCCGTAGGAGAGGCGTCTTCCATGGTTGGAAACAGCACTCGAAACCGACTCCCCAATCCCTGCCGGGTATCCAGTAACAACGCGCCACCGTGCTGACGAACGATTCCCAACACAGCGGCCAAACCTAAGCCCCGACCAGTAAATTTTGTCGTGTAGAACGGTTCGAAGAGTCGAACTGCCGTTTCGTCATCCATACCACAACCATTGTCACGCACCTCGATCGCGACGTAATTACCAGCTTTGGGTCCGTGCATGGGCCCTGCGTCGAGTGATTGCGATCGAGCCAAGTGATCGGCATCCCAATATCTACAACTCACTTTCAATCGAATCGATCCAGCGGAATCTCCAATCGACTCGGATGCGTTGGTGACCAGGTTCAAAACAACCTGCTCTATCTGAGAAACGTCGCCAACAATCACGGGAGGATTCGACTCAATTTCCGTCTCGAACTCGATCTTCTTGGGTACCGCAGCACGCAACAACGCCGTCATATCGGTAACCAGATCGGATAAATCAATTTGTGATTGAACCAATCCGCCTTTGCCGGCATACGCTAACATTTGCTTCGTTAAGCGGGCCGCCCGTTGTCCGGCACTTTCGATTTCATCGAGACAACTGCTGGCATTGTGATCAGGCGGTAACCCGACACGGGCAACGGACGCAAATCCCAGTATCACTGTCAGGATATTGTTGAAATCATGTGCGATGCCGCCGGACAAGACACCCAGACTGTTCAGCTTTTGCTCGTGCAGCATCTGTCGCTCTAGCCGACGGCTTTCAAGCTCCAGCTTGTATCGTTCCTCCGACCGCTCTCGGACATAGACGTAAGCAAAAATCGGAATCGCAAAAATTTCGAACGCGTGTCGGATCGGACTGAACGCCGTCTTGAATTGTTCTTCGAGCGCTATGTCGACCAGTTTCAAAAACTGGCTCAGTAGGAAGCAGGACAAGGCGAGGCAAATCGCGTTGCGCAACCAACCGCTGGTCTTTCGCCAAAGCACGGAGATTGGAACGACCAGCAAACAACATCCGGTCACACGAAACGCGACATCGCACCAGGTCTTTCCAAATGACAATTCGGGATGCTGAATGATGAACTGGGCCCACCACCAGAATGTTGCCAGATAACAAATAGTGACGGCCAACAGCGAACCGCGCAGGAAACGCCACGCAGATTTGTCCGTCGGCAATAAAAAATTCCAGAACGCGGCCGCGACCACCACGACCGCCGCGAGCGACAATGCGTGTTCCAATGGTGGAAAGACGACGTGCAAATGCCCGGGGTCGGCCAACTCGAGCCGATTGGCGAGCGCAACGGCCAGCATGAAGCATTCGCGTGCCAAGCCCAACGAAAATCCGACCACCAGCAATCGCTCGCGGCGACGTGATGCCGTCTGTCGACGCGTCCACGCCATCGCGAACAGCGGCCCCCAAAACATTGCTGCCAAACCAAAACGAACAATGTTGTTTTGCGATCCGTTTCGGCCTCCCACAAAGAGGGCCAAGACATCAAGAATCTCGTCGAACATTAGCCCCGCTTCGCGCCCCCGCTGTACATCAAATCGGCTACCCTCGCGGCCCCCTGCAGAAGTAGGTTAGCAGGCTCCGGGCATCGTGTCAGCGTTGATCGGTCTCAATATCCGGCTCGGCTCACCGATGTGCTCTCAACGGCGAACCATCTGGTGTTGGTCTTTATCGCCACTGACCAAAAGGTCACCAGTGGCAACGGCGATCGAGCCTTTGCAGCTGCCGAATCTGTACCGCCACCCAAACTGGCGTCCATACCGACTTCGTCAAGCAGGATGACCACTTGCCAGGCGTATTTGGGGTGCTCGCAGGCATTCAT
>JABDKS010001087.1 GCA_013002105.1 Pirellulaceae bacterium
GGCGAGCAGTCCGGCAAGGAACATGCATGTGATGGTCTGGTTCATGTTATTGTCCTGTTTGAAACGAATCGAGGTAAACGTGTTGGATGTTGATCGACCGGCGCGATCTTGTCGTTGGAAACGCAACCGACGCGACCTTCGGGAAATCCGAGGGCCGCGTGTTGCTAGTTGGTTGATCAGTTCGTTACTGGAACAGAGAACCCCCATTCCATCGACGTGTGCGGCTTTTCGAGTAAGCCTTGGTGTGGTTTCCAAAACCGGTCGAATAACTTCCGCCGGAAACTTGGCCGTTGTACGATCCCGCGTTGCCACCGCTGATTACGCGACGGTTTCCGCCTTGGCTGACAACGCCGCCATGGCTGATGTGGGTTCCGCCCCGGCCGAGGTGCAGGTTGACGTTGTGGGCGCCACCCAGCGGGCCGGTTCCGGCGCCAATCGAGTTGGACAGCGAGATGCCGTTGGGTCCCGCTCCGACTGCGAATCCGTGACCGTACTGGACACCGTTCTTCGAGCTGCTTTTCGACTTGGCGAACTGCAACATGCTGCCGTTGGCACTCGCTCCGGCACCGGCGAATCCGTTGCCAATGTCTACCCACGATCCGGCGCGTTGAGCCGATGCAGGTGAAGCGGTGGCGACTGCCAGGGCGAGGATTGCCAGGCTGGCGATCGTGAATCGTACAGTGTGTTCTGGTTTTGGAAGTCTCATCTTTGGGCTCCGATGCGATCTTGGAGGTGGTTTTCTGAATGGCTGGTTTCAGCCGCGTCACCAGTACCTGCGCGAGTCGCCGCACGAACCCTTCACCGAAATCGAGGATTTTTCTCCGAGAATGAAAATCACGAAGAAAACCTTTCAAAATTGCAGCAAATCGCCCAGAATCCAGCTTGGATTTCGCATTGCCTATCGTTCGATGCCCGAACAGCACGCATTCAATTTTTCGATGAACTCAATCATCCTTTTCTACCTGTCAAACTTTAAGATTCAGCCGTAAAGTGTCTCAGGACACTGGTTACATCAGAAGATTCCCAGTTCAACTCCGCATCCTCTACGTTCGATGACATGAAACCAGAAATGAATTCACCCGAAGCCAACGAATTGAGAGAGGAAATCGGCTACCTGGGCGCGATTTTGGGCGATACGATCCGCGAGATCGAAGGCGATCAAGCCTTTGAACTGATCGAAATCATTCGTCATTCATCCCGCGAGCGAAGAATCGGCGGCGAAGATGCGGACCAGCAGATCAAGACTCTGATCGCAAGACTTGACGCGCGAGGTTTGCGTGTGGCGATTCGCGCGTTCACGGTCTTTCTGGATCTGCTGAATCTTGCCGAAGATCGGCAACGCATTCGCATCTTGCAGCATCGAGCGGACGAAGCTTATCCGGGAGCGGGCTCCGAGTCGGTTCGCGCCGCCGTGACTGACTTAAAAGGTTCCGGAATGGATCCGGCCGAGATGCAACGCCTGGTCGATCAGCAACATATCGAACTTGTTTTCACCGCCCACCCGACCGAAGCCAAACGACGGTCGGTGCGGAGCAAGTTGCGGGCAATCCGAAAGCTGATGCAAAAGCGAAGTACGGAACTTGGTGCTGCTGAATGCGACTCAGTCGATCGCAGGATTCGCTCGGAAGTCGCCAAGCTTTGGCAAACCGATTTCGTTCGTCCTTGGCGGCCTTCGGTAATGCAAGAAGTGGGACGAGGTTTGTCAATCAAGCCTGTGTTGTGGGACACCGTGCCACGAATCAACCAAGATCTGTCACAAGCCCTGCGGGAAAACTACGGGGACCAAGTCGCTGCCTCTCAACCGGTCGTCACATTTGGATCTTGGATCGGTGGCGATCGCGACGGACACCCGGGCGTGGTCGCCGAAGTCACCAACGATACCTTTGATTGGTTGCGCCGCGAAGCGATCACATTTCACCTTCGCAGCTGCGATTCACTGTCGGACTCGCTCAGCCTGTCGCAACGACAAGTGCCTGTCGCCGACGAGTTGTTGTCTAAGATCGATCAAGCAAAAAAAACATGGTCAGAAACGAAAGACCGTTTGGCGCCGATTCCACCGGGTGAAGTTTTCCGGCAATGGTTACAAGTCATTCGCTGGCGCCTGGAGCATAGTTTCCCAGACGACACAGTAACGCCAGACGGCCAGCATCCAGCAGCCTACGCAACCGCTTGCGACCTGGCGGCTGATGTTGCGATCGTCAGAGAGGCACTTGGCGAAATCCCCGGGTCTGAATACACGGTTCGCGAAGTGCAGGTTTGGCAAACGCAGATCAACACCTTTGGCCTGCACCTTGCGCGTCTGGATGTGCGTCAAAATGCAAAAGTCTATCGCGAAGTGCTGCATGAACTCTTCCAGAGACTCGGAAAATGTGACGACTATCTCGCACTCGACGAAGCGGGAAAGTGCGCAGTACTACAGGCTACCCTTGCCGAGTCGCTTGCTTTGGAAGCCAATCGTTGGTCGCCGGACACCGCAGAAACCTTGCAACTGTTTCGCACGCTGCATCGCGTGGCCGTCCGTTACTCGCGGGCTGCAATCGGCGCGCACGTGATCAGCATGACCAGCCAGCCGAGCGCCGTCTTGGCGGTGCTATGGTTCTGGCAACAGACTCGCCCGAATGATTTGGAATCGTCACGGTGTTGTGTACCAATCGCTCCCTTACTGGAAACGATCGACGACCTGCGTCACGGGCCGGACATCTTGACGGGCATGCTGGCGATTCCGGCCTACCGGGAACAATTGCGTCTACACGGTGACCGACAAATGATCATGTTGGGATACTCCGATAGCACCAAGGACGGCGGCTACTTGTCAGCCTGTTGGTCGCTGCATCAGGCACAGCAGGACTTGACGGCGATCGCCGAACAACACGGCATCGAATTAACCTTCTTTCATGGCCGCGGGGGATCGCTAGGCCGCGGTGGGGGACCGGCGGCCAGGAGTATCTTGTCATTACCGAAAGGCACGTTTCACGGCCACTTGCGTTTGACCGAGCAGGGCGAGGTGTTGGCTGATCGCTACGACAACCCCCAAATCGCTTATCGGCACTTGGAACAAGTTGTCTGGTCATCGATGTTGGCAACCCATCAAACGGCCCAGACAGATTCAAGTGATTGGTATCCGATGATGAATGATTTGGCCGATCGTTCACTCGCTGCTTACCGCGAACTGATCACAAGACCGTCCTTCATCGAATATTTTCGTCGTGCGACACCAATCTCAGAAATTGAACAGTTACCAATTGGATCGAGACCCTCACGGAGAAAGCCGGATGGCGGACTGGAGGATCTGCGGGCAATCCCTTGGGTCTTTTCATGGACACAGTCTCGGTGCTTGATCCCTGCCTGGTTTGGATTGGGCGCAGCCATGCAGTCCGACCTCGAAGACTACGAGGTGTTGTCGAAGTGGCGAGAAATGTATCAGCAATGGTCGTTCTTTCGTGCCATGATCAACAATGCGGAATTGGCGCTTGCAAAGTCAGATCTACAGATCGCCGGCGAGTACGCGGGTTTGGCTAACGATAGTGAACCGCTGAGGTCCATCGCCGCGATGGTTCAGCAAGAATTCAATGCTTCGCGATCGGTGGTGCTAGCCTTGACCGAACGTGACGAACTGCTCGATGATACGCCTTGGTTGAAGGAGTCGATCCAAATGCGCAATCGATACATTGATCCGCTGAACCTGATTCAGATTGAATTGCTCCGCCGATCACACGAGCAAAATTCCGCAATCGAACCCGACGAACATCAACATCTTTCGCGATTGACGATCAATGGGATCGCGGCCGGGATGCGGACCAGCGGTTGATGATTACCAAATCAGCACACGTCCGACAGCGCTGCGGCGTGGAGACAGCCAGTTGACACTGACCTTGATTCAAGACTTGCTGATTATCCTGACCGCAGGATTCGTCGCTTGTCTGGTCTGTCGAGCATTGGATGTTTCGGTGCTGATCGGCTATTTGGTTGTGGGAGTGCTGATCGGACAGGGAACGTTTGGTCTGATCACGGACGATCAGCATCAAGTTGCCCATGTGGCCGAAGCAGGCGTGTTTCTGTTGCTGTTTGCAATCGGCTTAGAGTTCTCGTTGGATGATGCGCAGCGTCTCGGTCGCAAATTGTTCATTGCCGGTGCCGTCCAGATGCTTTCGGTCGCCGTACCGATAGGGCTCTGGTTGTACGCAACAGAGGTGACGGCGAGGGCCGCGATCCTGATCGCTGCGGCGCTTTCGTTCAGTTCGACGGTGTTAGTTTTCAAGGCACTCAGCGAACAGGGACAATCCGAATCACCGCACGGCCGACGTGCGATTGGCATTTTGTTGTTTCAAGATGCCGCCCTGATTCCACTGCTGTTGCTAATACCAATCCTGTCCGGAGGCGAATCGAGTTCAACCGCAGCTGACTACCTTGGCTTGGCCGCAATTTCCCTGATCTTTGTCGCGATGATCGCAATTCTGCGACACGCGCTTGGAAACTGGTTGATTCCCGCC
>JABDKS010000002.1 GCA_013002105.1 Pirellulaceae bacterium
GTGTCGCAGCGGGCGCCGCTGGGATCGCAAAGATCTTGTTCTTTGTCTTCCTGGTTCTGTTCGTGGTCAGCCTGCTGGCAAACGCTTTCCGTGGTCGCCGCATCTAGTCGATGCGCTACAATTCCAACGGAATATCGCCAATGCGGCGAATCGAAGGACCAAAGAAGTGCTCGCGTGCTTCGCCACGCGAGCACTGATTGTGAACGAAGGAGTTCAAAATGTCGTCTGAACAATCCACCATGAAAGATCTGAAAGATCTGGTAACCGATAAGGATGCGCCGATGGGCAAAAAGGAGCCCGAAGCGCCTTTTGCGGTTGTCGCACTGACCTACCTCAGCATTCTGGGGATCGCTGTACTGGTCATCTCCTTTGCGATTTGGTTGCTGTAAGTCTCGCCCAACGAATGAATCCAGCTGTAGAGCCAGTACTGTGTGTGTAAAGTACAGTGGTAGTATCGAAGGAGAATTTCGCACATGGGCGGTTCGTTAAAACTTGGCCGGATTGCCGGTATCGATCTGAAGATTCACTGGACTTTTTTCCTGCTGCTGTTGTGGGTTGGCATCAGCCCGCTGTTGGGCGGTGGAACAATCGTCGCGGCGGCGATGAATCTGTTGTTGATCGTTGCCGTGTTCGCCTGTGTGGTTGCTCACGAGTACGGCCACGCCCTAGCCGCCCGACGTTATGGGATCGCAACGCAAGATATCACGCTGCTGCCAATCGGTGGCGTCGCTCGATTGCGGGAAATCCCAAAGGATCCGATCAAGGAATTGGTTGTTGCGATCGCGGGCCCGGCGGTCAACGTTGTCATCGCAATCGTTATTGGAGCTGCACTGATCGCATACGGTGCGTTTGCAGCTACGACCATCACATTGACCGAAGCTCTCAGCGGCATTCAGTTTTGGCAAACGCTGATGGCCATCAATGTGTTCCTCGTCTTATTCAATGCGATTCCCGCCTTTCCGATGGACGGGGGTCGAGTGCTGCGAGCGCTACTGGCATTGAGGATGGATCGAGTTCGGGCCACCGATATCGCTGCGTCCATTGGACAAACCATTGCGATCGGGTTTGGCGTGATAGGTCTTTTCGGTAACCCGCTGCTGATTCTGATCGCATTCTTCATCTACTTCGGTGCCCGTGGCGAGGCGGAGCATGTGCGACGAACAACCTTGATCGGGGATCTGCCGGTACGGGCAGCGATGATCGCCAACTTCATCAAGGTGGGAACTTCCGAACTGCTCGACTCCGTTCGCGATCGGTTGCTGGAAGGGATGCAGCAAGATTTCCCCGTGATGGATGAACGCGGTTTTCCCGTTGGCATGTTGTATCGCAGCGACGCGATTGAAGTGTTACGACAACTGGGACCCGAGGCCACGATGGAAGACGCGATGACGTCGATCGAGAAGGTCGTGATCTCGCCGTCGGACTCCTTGCAGAGCGGTCTGCAGCGGATGCAAGAGTTGAACGTAGCCAGCTTGCCAGTCGCCGTAGACGATCGACTGGTGGGACTGCTTACCCAGGAGAACATCTGGGAACTGCTGATGTTCCGCCAACAAGATCCAAGTTTCGGAGCGACAACGGCGGCACCCGAATCGCGCTTCCCGCACCACGCGATGAACACACACGTGAGCAACGACGCGTAGGCGACCGCTTTTGCTCTTCAGATCGGTGACTCACTCTTTGACCGTCACGTTCCAAGACGCCCAAAAGCTGACCAGATCATTCATCATGACGCAGAGTTCCTGGAATTGCGTCGGCTTGGTGACGTAGGCGTTGGCACATTCTCGATACGCCTGGATGACATCTCGGTCGCCCTCACTGGTCGACATCACAATCACCACTGCCGTGCAAATCTGCTCGTCGTTGCGAATCTGCTTTAACACCTCGTGCCCACTTAGTTTGGGCAAATTGATGTCTAACAGAACAATATGAGGCCACACTCGCTCATCAAAGGGAGCTTGGGCGCGCAAATAGTCCAGTGCCTCACAGCCGTCCTGGACGCGTTGGACCGAGCAATCGCCATCCGCCCGCTTCAATGCGCGTAATAACAACGCCGCGTGATCGTCGTTATCTTCCACCATCAAAACTTGCAGCGACGGTGGCGAATGGGACTTGGCGTCGCGATCAACCATAGAATTCCCCGTGTCTGTCATTCGTTATTGGTTCGGGAATTCGATCCAAAAGGTTGCCCCCTTGCCCTCTTCTGATTCTACCCAAGCTCGCCCTCCGTGTGTTTCCATGATTCGCGTCACAGCCGCCAGCCCGACGCCGGTACCATCATTGCCCACTTCAAGTCGCTGGAACAATGCGAAAACCTTGTCG
>JABDKS010000053.1 GCA_013002105.1 Pirellulaceae bacterium
GTGTCGATGCTGGCCATGGAAGTTTGCCACTTGGCCGTCATCAATCACGGTGCCGTTGGGTGGATAGTACGGGGTGGCCGCCAGCGCTACGGTGAACTCTTCATTTAACCGAGCAGGTGACGATGCCGGCACCAGCATCAGTTCGTGGTGCGATGCGAAGGGACGGTTAAGCCAATCGTGCATCGCAAAGGGTGTTTGTGGTTGGCCACGATCAAAACCCATCGTGACCGGGGTCGCCGCGTTGGTCGCCGCGAACCCGAGCGTATCACCGTACCAGGCGTTATTGATGTATCCCAACGTCGCGAGGAAACTGTCTTCGGCAGTCACCGCCGTGTCAAACTGGAAATAGTTCGGACCATTGGTGACGACCACGCCGGCCGTTCGATTGGTATCTTCGGATTCGTACGTGAACAGCACGTTGCCCGCGCTGCCGCGAGCATCCCTTCCGTTGCGTTGACGTGACTGAACCGCGTAGCGGTCGTTGGCAAATCCGGCTGAGTCGACCGCACGCGGTGATTCTTCGCCACTGAACACGGTCAAATCGATCGTCATCCAATCGACCGTGATGTAGGGATTCAGGTTTTCGTCGAACGGACGTGTCGGATCAGCCAATCGTTGCAAGAACGCCGAGCAAAAGTCGTCTTCGGTTCCTAGAAACGGATCGTCTGCACCGCCACCGCGTCGACGAACGGTCAAATCAGCAATCGGCGAACCAGCACGACGGATGTCCTCGGGTTGATCCCGTGCCGACGTGCCCGCCGTGTCGTCGTAATCCAGATACGCATCGGTCAGAGCAAACGATGGGTTCATCGAATCGAGTTGCTCGGTCGGCTGAGCGTAATAGTTGCCGCCGCGCGGCAGCGGTTCGCTGACATTCAGTCCCACCATGTCGTCTTCAAAAATGCCAGCGGCCCATCCGCCAGGACGGAACGTCTTGACTCGGAAGGCTTGCGACGGTGAGACGATGGTGTTGGGATCGGGATCGGTGCTCACACCGGTCAATGGATACCGGGTGATCCCGTTGGCATTCAACTGGAATCCCTGATCGCTGGGGTCGACCGGCAGTGCGACGGTGGCCGGATCCGTATCGGGCCCCGACGGGTCACCGTCACTATCACTGTATTGCTGTGATCCCAGATGTGTCGTCGTGCGTGGCGCCAGCACCATGTATCCGCCGGTGCGAATTTTGGCTTGCGACGCATTGGCGGCGGTCGGAATGAAGAAGATCTCGTTTCCGTTGATCGCCGCGCCGCTGGGTGGCGACATCGCAGCAGCGACGTTGTTGACGTCGCCAACGTTGGCATAGTTCTGGAACAATACAAACCGATCGTACGTCAATTGATTGGTGATCGGATTGTTCTGAGGCGGCACCTCGAACGGTTGCGTCGGATCGAATGAATACGTGTTGGGGTGCGACTGCCGTAGCGCGGCCGGGTCGGCAGTCTCCATCGGTGAATTGGTGTAGTGCGGGCTGCTGATCGCGATTCTCCAGACCGGAGCCGCGACGGGTTGCCCAGGACCGGGGACACCGTTGTTGGACAGACGAGTCATGTCCAATAACGCTGCGTCGATATCACCGTCGCTGTCCGTATCGACCACGTCGTACAACTCTCGTGGAACGCCCTGCAAGGCCGCGCGGACAACCTGCTCTTGGGCCGGTGTCAGCGGCGTGGCCGATTGCGGGTAGATCGGCAACTGGCGGTTACAGTACAACTCCAAGAACAACGACCCTTGCGGGATACGAATTTGATCGGTGTCATCGTCGGGATTCGTCGCATCGTCCTTCATTTCGCCCATGCTGCCGGCTGATTCCAGTTCGCTGTCTTTCACTCGTACATCGTGAAAGGCAACACTCTCGGTAAAGGAGATTTCGGGCGATTCGCAGCCCCAAACGATTCTTGCGCTCGCATCCACCGCGCCGGTCGCTGGGTCGACGACACTCCAACCGTTCAGCGGATTGGGGTCATAAACAAACCGCGTCATGATCGAATCGGGATCGCGGAAATCGACCACATTGACCGCCCATTGGGCCAGACGGTGGGCGGTGTACTGAGACGGATTGTTGACTTCGGTCGCCCCGCCACCGTTTGCCAACAACGGCAGTTCGTAACCTTGTCCCTTGAGCGCCATCATCAGCACGTACAGATGACGTGCCAGCAGTTCACGTCCCGAACCGCTGACATCGTTTTCGTTGGTGCCGAACGCGTATTCACCCGGTGCACCACCGAATAGGTTTTGTGTGCCGTCGGCGGTCGACGCAAAGGGAAAGGCAGCGTAGTTCAGGCCGGCGGGTCGTTCGTCCGCTTCGTCGATCGCACTATCGCCGTCGTTATCGACACCGTCATGTCCGGTGCTCAATGCGGCACGGAACTCCAAGATCTCGTCCGCCCAGCCATTCATATTGTTGTCGGCAAAATCACCGAATTCAGCCGGTTCGTCGACCACACCATTACCGTTGTCGTCGATTCCGTTGCCGATCGCGCGATTGACGTCGACCTTGCGTCCCAAACGCAATTCGGGCGCGATGATTTGCTGATAGCGCGTATTTGCCAAGACGATGTTCGACGACAGGCCCAAGGACAGACGACTCGCTAATACTCTTGTCAGCTCTCTCGGATCGCCGCTGCGGTTGGTTGCCAGGGGCACGGACGCGGGCACATCGGTGCTACTGCTGAGACTGGTTAACATTTGCGCCACCGCGGGTTTGTCGCGGAGCGTTTGCTCCAACTGATTTCGCAATCGCTGGGGAAGCGTATCGACGTCCCAGTTGTTGGATCGCAAAACGGCTTCCATCTCGGCCAGGGTATACGCCCGGTCGCCGATCATCTTGCCCGTCGGGTCGAACTCGTAAGGATCGTTCAGTGATTCATCGATCTGCTGCTGATCGGGATTCGGTGTCGCATCAAAGGGTTGCAACACCTGACCCGAACTGGTCGCGATCAGGTGTCCAAAGCGGTCGATCCCAATCCCGCCGTAGCCGATGGGATCAATCGAATGGCCATAGCCATTACCGACGGCAAATCCACCGGACAAATACAAACCGGGTGCCAGCGCGTCACGCACCGACGGACGCACAGTCAACAGTCGATCGACCGAGTCATTGCTGTTGTCGCCAGGTACCGGCAGATTGGGTTCGGGGCGATCACCCCACAAATATCGCAGTTGCATCAACCCAAGCAATTCGTCGCGATGGATCACTTCGCCCTGAGCGTGTGCCCCGGGCAGCGATGCGACGCCGAACGGATTGTTGACCGGGAACGTGATTTCGGCAGGTCCATAACCCAATCCGCGGAACAGAAACTGACCGCTGAATTGATAGTTGCCCGCAAACGGGCCACTTCGATTCTCCCAATACGCCTGGCGATTGGCTTGTGCGTAAAAGCTATGGGCGTTGACGTTCAACTTGCCGCTGGTGTCTTCGATCATTGGCGCGATCAACGGTCGCAGCAGCTTGCCTTCGGGTGACGTGATCAACGGCAGACCGAGATCGACCCAGATACTATCCAGCACGCCATCGCCATCGTTGTCGACATCCCAAGGACCGTTGACGAGTGCATTGGTAACCAGTTGCAAACGCGCCACCTGCGGAACTCGACTCGCCGGTGTGGTGGTGTTTAGATTGCCATAAGGAAGTGGTGTGGCAATCGCGTAGTCGGTGTTTCCGCCAGTGAATTGGGGATTGCTGAAAGTAAATGGCAGCGGTCGAAACGTCGCCCGTCGATAGGCTTCCAGAACTTCTCTCAAGGAGGTCGGTGAGCTCGTTTGCTC
>JABDKS010000062.1 GCA_013002105.1 Pirellulaceae bacterium
ATGAATCGCGGCGAACAAAGGATGGCCCGATAGGTCGCCTGGAGTGCCACCGCCGCTGGTTGGCCGGCATCCATCGATTCTCGCAACAATTTCAGATAGGGCTGCAACGACTGCTCGTCAACAGAACGCCGGAATGCCCGCCGCGCAAAAGAGCGGACTTGCTTGGCAGCATCCTGCGCCGGGTTCTTGTATTTGATCGACAGTTCTTTTGACCGACGATCCACCGTGACGGCGACGTCTTTACCAAATAGACGAGCGCGAACGGTGCGTACGTCGCCACCGGGATGAACCTGCTGAATCGTCAACGAATGAAGCGCCAGTCCGGCAACATTCTGCGGGGTTCCTTCGCCGGCACCCACCTGTCCGTTGGCAAACTTCGCCTTGCGGAGCGTCGCATCGGCGGGTCGGACTTCCAGCATGTGGCCTCGTGGAATCCAAGCCTCGAACGTGACCTCCTTGGGTTCGCTGGTCGCCTCGAACGAACCGATCCATGACAGGAGCGGCGCCCCGGAGGTGCAAAGTCCACTTCGCACGCTGCACCACACACCTTGGTCCTCCGGTGGATTCAACGCCGATGCGACCAATGTGAATCGATACCAACCACTTTGGCGAACGGTCGCGGAATTGATGCGGCCGTAAAAAATCGGCCCGCCATTCCAAACCACCGCTTTGCCGTCCAACATTTCCGGTTCGCGGCAACGTCGTCGTGGATTCTCACGAGCGATCTCCCGAGCGTTCATCTGCTTTTCAAACAGATCGTCGGTGTCGGCCGCCCGGGCGAACGCCGCGTCCAACGCCGCATCGACGACTTGCAAATGCGTTTCCAACTGGAAGTGGGATATCGACTGTCCGTCTGCAATGTTTTTGAATCCGTTGACCCGCTGTTCCTCGGGCATCAAGCTCGCCAGCGGAACATCGACAGCCAGCAAGTCTTGCAGCGTTCGCTCCAGCTGCACATTGGTCAGTCGTCTCGCGCGAACTCGGCCCAGCTCGGCTTGTTCGTCGAGCTGGTAATCGCGAATCCACTTTCCCGAGACGCCGAGAAACTCCCGCTTTTCCTGTTCGTCGACTTCTCCGGCATCCTCGGGTGGCATTTCGCCTGCCTGAACACGATCGAATGCTTTGATCCAGTGGGCCATCACATTTGGCTGTGAAAGATCCGAGCCGATCTTGCGCAAATCGAATTCCGCTTCGGCCGCTTTTCCGTCGTGGCAATCGAGACAGTTGGACTTTAAAAAGTCCACACCGGCCTCGGGCGGCGCCGCACACGCCGTTCCCGTGCTGATCAACCCCATCCACATCATCGCGATTGCACAGGCAGCCCATCTACAAAAGCGTGGGCGGACCGCTACTGAGCGAATGGGCAGCGGGTTGGCTGAGGCGAAAATAGCGAGAGTCAATCGCGATTTCATGGGTGATGGTGGGAGCGTGCAGGTGGGAGGGGGCAGCGTAGCAGGTGGGAACCTTTATTGTAGGTTGGCGACCGAAAATGAGCGAGCTTTCTTTATGGCAAATTGGGGGTCGGAATCCGCCGCTACGAACACCTTTGGCAATCGAGGCCCCGATTGCGTTTTTGGTCGACCCCGATTGCGTCCTCGGTAGACTAAACACGTGCCAACCTGTCCTCGCCATCGCGTGGCGAAACTGCCGCTGCCATTCGCGATCGCCGATGCCCAGTTTGCGTATCCGGTTGACGTGTCCTCTTTGCTTGTCAAACCGTACCCCCGTCTCCCATCACCCCCGTCTACGAATACTCGGATTTCCCATGCCTAGACGATTATCGAGCACTGTCGTTTTCAATGGTGCCGCCATCGCGTGTTTTCTCGCAGCGAGCGTCACCGCACAAGATCGCCGTACCACTCCCACTTTCGAAGGGATGGAGAAGAACGCCGATGGAGTTCGGACGCGAGACGAGTTCCCCGCCGCCTTGAGACGATCCTTCTTTGACCAAATCGACGCGAATTCGGACCAGCGTGTGACACGCGCCGAGGACGATGCTTTTCGGGCCAAGCGACGCGGACGCTTTGGACGTCAAGTCGCACGTCCGGAACAGAAACTGCCGGATCAAGTCAAGACGCACCGCGATCTTGTCTACGCTACGGTGGGTGACCGCGCGCTACCGCTGGACTTGTATCTGCCGGCCCGGGCTGCGACACCAACGCCGCTTGTCCTCTGGATTCACGGTGGTGGTTGGAAAGGGGGCACCAAGAATGGAAGCAATCCCGCGATGATTCTGCTGCCGCGTGGCTACGCGGTTGCATCAGTTGAATACCGCCTCAGCGGCGAAGCGATCTTTCCTGCCGCAATCGCGGACTGCAAAGCGGCTGTCAGTTTCTTGCGAGCCCATGCGAACAAATTCAACTTGGATCCAGATCGTTTTGGCGTCTGGGGATCGTCAGCCGGCGGTCACTTGGCAGCCCTGATCGGGACAACCGGTGACACCGATGAATTTGAAACGCATGCAATCGCAGCTCAAACGTCCTCGCAGGTTCAAGCCGTCTGCGATTGGTTCGGTCCGACGGACTTCCTGCGAATGAATGATTTCAAAGGGTCGATCGACCATGATGCGGCCAAATCACCCGAATCACTCTTTATCGGCGCCCCGATTCAGGACAACCCGAGCCTTGTTGCCAAGGCCAATCCGATAACTTACGCCAGCAAGTCCGACCCGCCTTTTTTGATAATGCACGGTGAAGTCGACGATATGGTTCCGTACGACCAGAGCGTACGGTTGCAAAAGGCTTTGAGAGCAGTTGGGGTACAATCGGAATTAGTGATGATCAAAGGTGGCAACCATGGATTCCGCGGGGCGGACGAAAGTCGCGAACAACTCAGTTCACGCAGTGCCGACTTTTTTGACGCGATTTTGAAGGACAAACAATGAACATTCACCTGTTGTATCGGATGACCGCCATCGGGCTGATTGCCAGTTTGAGTTTACTTTCTACGGCGGCAATCGCCCAAGTGCCAGGTCCAATCGGTGGAGACCGAGCTGCCGAAATTGAATCCAACATGATCCAAATCTCCGTACCCACGGTGAACGGGCGCGTGGTCTGGAAAGACGTTGCGACAAGTTTGGGTCGTTCACTGACGCTCGATCCAGCATCACTGGAACGAATGCTCCCCAAAGGCAGCTTGGATTTGCGCGACCCCGCGATGGCACTTGCCCTGATGGGGATCGACTTGGCGTTGGGTGATGCTATGTCGATCGAATTGTCCAACAACATCCGAGGCGAACCAACGCTGCACTTTCGTTGCAATCGTCGTGCGCTGCGACGGTTGGCCCCCGATGCGGCACCCGCCCGCATCGCTACGATCGAAATCGACAAAGACTGGCAACAACGCACGCGCGATCGGCCACTGGTGGTCTGTCTGCACGGCCTAAAAAGTGAACCGGCCAAATTCGATGCTTTCCGTCGTTTCCTGCGTGACAATGATCTGGCTACCGCAGCGGTCAACTATGACGACCGGCAATCGATTGTCGATTCCGCCGCGCAGGCCGCGGCGGCCACACGGCAAGTTTTTGCCGGTGCCGATCCACCCGAGATGGTATTAGTCGGCTATTCAATGGGCGGGCTGGTCGCCCGAGAATGGCTCGAGAACCCACAACTGCGTAATCCGGCGATCGTCTCGCTGGTCACGGTTGGAACACCTCATCGCGGTTCGAATTGGGCAACGCTGCCGCCACTGTTGGATTTGATTGCCGATGACCAAATCGATATCAGTGACGTCGCGGACATCATTCTGCATCAGCCATCGTCCGCCGGACTGCGTGACCTATCACCGCAATCGGATTGTTTGGCACGAATGGACAGTCGCCCTCGCGTTCCCGGCGTCCAATACACCACCATTGTTGGCACGGGCAGTCCGGTGACCGACGCCGACGTTCAGCAATTACGTGAAACACTCCAGCGCCTCGAAACCAAGAGCAGCGTGGTGCAATTGATCCGCCCGCGAATCCAACCGCTGCTGGAGAGTTTCGATGAACTGGCTCGGGGCAAAGGGGACGGGGTGGTCGCCGCAGAGCGTGCGACGATATCGGGAGTCGCGGACGTGGTTTCCGTGGATCTGTCCCACATTGAGTTGTTCAGCCCGAGTTGGGGAAACCAACCACAACCGGTTTGGCAAGCGATCTTAGAACGCGCAAAAAAATAGACCTACAGCGGCACTGCTCCCCGGCCGGATTCTGGCAACGCCAATGCATCTTGTTAGACTGATACAGCACGTCCCGCATGCTCAGTCCCCACAACTTGGTTTCAAGATGCGATTTATTCTCGCCGCGCTAGCCGCCACCCTGTTTCTGTCTTTTTCAACGGCCGATGCGGCCGACAAACCCAACGTCATCGTCATCATGGCCGACGACTTGGGCTACGGAGACATCAGTTGTTATGGAGCGACAGAATTGTCGACTCCACATATCGATCAACTTGCAGAAAACGGCCTGCGGTTTACGCAAGGATATTGCAGTGCATCAACGTGTACACCGACGCGATTTTCGTTTCTCACGGGTATGTATGCGTTTCGCCAACCCGGAGCCGGCATCGCACCGCCCAATGCCACATCGCTGATCAAACCGGGGACCGAAACGATCGCATCGTTGCTGCAGTCCGCAGGATACAAAACGGGCGTCGTTGGAAAATGGCACTTGGGGATCGGCGAAGGCGACGCACCGGATTGGAACGGCTTATTGAAACCCGGACCGCTGGAGATCGGGTTCGATTATTGCTACTTGTTGCCGACGACGAACGACCGCGTTCCCAGCGTGTATGTTGAAAATCATCGCGTCGTGAACCTGGACCCTGATGATCCGCTCTGGGTGGGCAAAAAGAAACCGAGTGACGATCACCCCACTGGCCAAGACCCAGAAGTCCGCTCGAAACTGAAGATGGATTGGAGCCACGGTCATAACCAGACTGTCCACAACGGGATCGGCCGCATTGGTTTCTACACGGGCGGACAGAAGGCGCGCTGGCGCGACGAGGATCTGGCCGATGCATGGGTCTCGAAGTCCATCGAGTGGATCGACAAAAACAAGGACGAACCTTTCTTCCTGTTCTTTGCGTCGCATGATCTGCACGTACCCCGCATGCCCCATGAACGTTTCCAAGGCAAAACCAAGCTCGGTTATCGAGGCGATGCGATTGTGCAATTGGATTGGTGCGTCGGTGAATTGACCGCAGCACTGCAGCGAATGGAACTGACAGAAAAAACGCTGATCGTCTTTTGCAGTGACAACGGTCCTGTATTGGACGACGGTTATCAGGACGGTGCCATTACAAAACTGGGTACACACAAACCATCGGGAATCTACCGAGGCGGGAAGTACAGCATTTACGAAGGCGGCACGCGGACTCCCTTCATCACGACATGGCCCGGCACCATCAAACCAGGAACCTCTGACAAAATCGTTTGCACGGTCGACTTGGCCGCCAGCATGGCCTCACTGGTCGGCCAGGAGCTACCCGAGTCCGCATGCGTGGATAGCTTTGATGTCCTCGAGGCACTGCTGGGAAAACCGGACGCCGAAGGCCGAGATCACTTACTGCAACAGCCCAACAAAGGCCCCACGTTGGCACTCCGCGTCGGTGACTGGAAAGTGCTCTCGTATGAGAACGACAAACCCAAAAAACATCTGACGTACGAGAAAGGCCCGGGACAATTCGAGTTGTACAACCTGGCCGACGATCCCAGCGAAGAAAACAATCTGGCGGACGAGATGCCCGAGAAACTCGAAGAGATGCTGGCGAAGTTGGAAAAGATTAAAACCGACGGCCGCTCGCGTTAGATGCCGCGGCCAACCCTGTGCCCCGCATTTGAAGTTGCGTTCTTGGCGACTGGAAGCACGTAGCTCGTAGGCCAGGACCTGTCCTGGCACGACACAGCGACGGATTTCGCCAGGACAGGTCCTGGCCTACAAGTTGCCCTCGGCTCAGATGGCTCGCACGTCCACGACATTCTCGTCTCTCACTCGCCGCGTCGGCCTGCCAATGGACGCTGGCTGGGGCCTGTTGCAAAAATGCAACGGTTGTTTTTTTGCATCATTGTGGTCAGGGTTCACCCTCACGGCGGTTTCGTGTTGACCAGACTCCACAGCGCGGCACAACTGTAATTGGGCCGATGTGGAAGATCGTTTTTCAGCGGCACGAATACGCCAAAAGAGCAGAAACAACGGAACAACGGCCTACCGTTCTGATGCACGACTTCACTAAGTCTCGTGCTCTTTTCTCTTATCTAATCAGAATTCGGCATGTACGTTCAATCCGGGGGCGCGGGTAGTTTTCTTGGTGTATTCAGCAACGCGACGGTCAACTTTCGTGACAGTCAAGCGTCATCGTCTGCGTACGCGACCAACGCAATTCAGCCAAGACCCTCCGCCCATTCCCTTCTGCAAATTCATCAACTGCGCGAGTCGCTGCTGGCGATTCGTCCCGGCCGACTGACGCGTACGACGACACCGACGATCACTGCCCAATTGGCCAACGCTGTCTCATCTGTCGCGCTGGATTTTTCCTCCAACGTTGCAACGTCCGTGCGGAGTGTCGAAGAAATCAATACGGCACCGACGTCTTATCAACACAATGGACCCGATTGGAATGGCTCGACGGTGACCGCACCCTGGAGTGGGCTGGGATCGACCGCGGATGCGACCGTCGGGGGCAACTACGACGGATCCGATGGGCAAGGCACGCTGACTTTCAAAGTCATCCGCGATGGCACTCACGGAAGCGACGATCTGCGAATCCGGGTGTTCGCACCAGATGGTTCCACCATCGAAAATATCGACATCGACAAGAATGACCCGCTCAATCACGTCTACGAACTGTCCAACGGTCTGACCATTTCGCTCGGGGCCGGCGATTTGGTCAAGAACGACACGTTTGAAGTGGATACTTCACTGGTGTCGACCTCCTATACTCCCAATGACCCCGGCTGGACCGGTTCGACCGCGACGCCCGCCATCGGTGGTCTCTACACCGGTGCGCAAGGTACGGGCGATCTTACATTCAAAGTTACACGAGGCGGTGTGCACGGCGAAGACGATTTGAAGGTCCGTGTCTTTGCACCCGATGATTCGGTTATCCAAACCGTCACGGTCAAGAAGAACGATGACATCGACAAAGTCTATTCGCTTTCCAACGGCTTGACGTTTACGTTGGGTGAAGGCGAATTGATCAAGCACGAAACGTTCACCGTCGCTGTCGATGCGGGCGATCCGTTGAGCTACACTTCCGACCCCGACTGGCAGCATGGTACGTCCACAGCAACGGTGTCGGGAACTTACGACGGATCCAATGGTACCGGCACGCTATCGTTCCGCGCATTGGACAACGGCGTTCATGGCGACGATGACCTGCGCGTCCGCGTCTATCGACCCGACGGATCAACATTAGAAACGATCAATATCGATGCAAACGATCCAATCGACCAAGCTTACGAGTTGTCCAACGGACTATCTGTGACATTTTCTGCGGGCGAGATGATCCGAAACGAGCGATTCTCAGTCGATGTCGAATCGACCGCGATCTTTTCAACATCACCCAACCCCGTGGAATCCACCGCGACCCCTGCGCTGAGCGGCGTTTACGACGGATCGCAGGGGACCGACACGTTGACATTCACCGTGACCAGCGAAGGGACTCACGGGACCGATGATTTGTCGTTCGACGTCCATGCTTCGGACGGAACCTTCTTGGAGTCAATCACGATCGACGCGTCCGACGCAATCGATCAGACCTATACGCTTGACAACGGCCTGGAATTCTCGCTGGGTGCCGGTTCGCTGGCGCTCAATGAGACATTCACGCTGGACGTCAATCATACCGTCCCTACCGCCGTGAATCCGAATTTGTCATTCGATGGTGTTGGGATCAATGATGCGAAAATCGAAGACGAATTCACCATTACCGATGGATCGTTCCAGATCAATGGAAATTCCATCGCCGTGTTTGCCAATGACTCGATCAATTCGGTCCTGGATCGAATCAACAACGCCGGCATTGATGTGACCGCCACATTTGATGTCGCTACCGAAACGATCGTGATGACACGCGATACAATCGGCAGCCAGCACGACATCGTCCTGAGCAATGACACCTCTGGATTCCTGGCTGCAACAAAATTGGACAACGCGACTTCCGAAGTCGGCGGCGGCGACGAGAACTCGCCATTGGCAAGTCTTAGTTTCATGTCGGGCGTCACCAGCGGTAGCCTGAACGTCAACGGCGTTTCGGTTACATTCGATGTGAACGTCGACTCGCTGGAAGACGTCTTGGAAAGAATCGACATTTTGGTACCCGGCGTCGACGCCGATTTCGACAGCCAGACGGGACTGGTTTCCATTTTCGGAACTGGATCCGAAGACATCAATCTGTCCAGCGGCGGCACGGGTTTTTTAGAAGCGATCAACATCACACCGGGCCTGTATGAAGCGGTCGAAGAACAAGTTGGCGGGTCGCGTCGACGCGGCTATTCCATGAGCACGCGTCGCGACACGGTCAGAGCGATCAAGACCTTTGCCCGGCATTTCAACGCCATCTTTCACGACAAGAACGCCTACCGCGCCGATCCGTTCTTAAATAAAATCCGCAATGACCTCTCAGCGTCGGTCTCCGAAGTTTTTGGGGCCTCCGGCCAAGATTTGGAAACCGGCATCGGACTTGCTTTCGAATTCTCCAATCCCGCCGATGGCGTTTTTGACTTCGCCACCAGCGTCGAGAAACAATTCGCTCACAGTCTGAAATCAGTCAAAGGTGCCACCGAGTTTCGCGATCTGTTTTTTGGAGAAACCGATGGCGACGATGGACTGGTCGATCGCATGCTGGACGTTGTCAAAGCGGCCGAGCGAAATTTGAGCCTCGAATTGGCATCGACCGGCTCCCTGGTCGACGTTTGGGCATAACTCGCGTTTTGACGACGACGTGAGACCCGGTCACCTCTCAACCCAACGGGACTTCGTGGTACTGCAGCGCCCATTCCCGCATGAAGCGGACGCGGTTGGGATCAATCCGATAGACAATTAATTCCGGATTATCAATGCTGCCCAAATAGTTGCGTAGCAGCGGATTGGATTCCCAGATTTCTTCTAAGACGCTTCGGTCATCCACCACGTGAGCCACACCGGTGATCCGAACCTGGTCATGCTGCTTGTCCAAATAACACAATTCAACATTCGGATTGGCCGCAATCTCCTGCGTTTTGTGATATCCCCGCAAGTTGGCAACGTAAACGGTAAATCCATCAGTTCGAACCGGCGAGACAGGTCGGACGCGTGGCTGATCACCGTCGATCGACGCCAAGTAAGGAAATCGATCCTGCTGCAAGACCGCGGCAGCCAACCGCGGCAGTTCACTGATCTCAATCGGCTCGGGCGTCGGTCTGGTCATCGCGTCACTATATCACGGTCCGATCCTGATTGGTCACCACACCGATCCCGGAGGGATCCCGCCCCGAAACGATCCTGGAGGGATCGGGGCCATTAGCCGCGGGTCGCGAAGCGTAACCACGGTTGCCCAACGCGCGTGATGCACCCGTCCGCCGGCGACCCGTCATGGCGAAAACTTGGTCAGCCAAATATCGCGGACGAATAGTCCTGGTCGCACGGCAAACTTGGCAAGGTGCTCTTGACCAGTCGGCTTGTCGTCGTCGTCCAACTCGCGGCCAACAATTTGAATCCTCCCCTGCACAGCGTCACCCTTCTTCGCCGTCAGTTTCAATGGGACCGATTTGGCCGTCGCCCCTTTGGGCTCCGAAACGACTGACTCAGCCGATACACCCTCGGGTAATCCCACAACCGTGATTTGAATCTTGCGGTCGAAACCACGGTCGCGATTGACCGTAATCGGAATTTCAACGGACTCGCCCGAGGCGACAGAGAAGTGGTCCGCGGATAACTCTAATTGATAGCTCACTTTGGCCTGGCCGATCCGCAATTCGTACGCATGACGTGGCCCAAAGCCATCGACCATATCCGACAACAACACTTCGACCTCGCCGTCTTCTTTCGCGGTGAAATCGACGCCGGCATCATACTGTCCTCGTGTCACATCATCGTTGCTTGCCAGTTCGTTCTCGGTCTTTGCATCCACAATCTCCAACTTTGAATCGAGCAAAAAACCCATCGCTTTGGACCGAACATCGATTCGATACTTTATTCCCTTCTGAACGATCATTGGGAACCGATGCACATCTTTTTCGGTAGCGATGTGTCCGTACGCGACGATCGGGAGTGATGTGATCTTCTCTCCCGCAGTGATGTGACGTACTGGTTCGGCTTGATCGCCGGAATCCAGCCGGGGGTCCGGTAACCAAGACCAGCCCAACGAATCGTCCATTGCCACGACATCGGGCGAGACCGAGGTCGCATTACGATGCTGCACGTTCGGTTCTGATGGCAA
Source organism: Pirellulaceae bacterium (assembly GCA_013002105.1). The sequence goes on from JABDKS010000062.1 coordinate 10,395, forward strand.
ATTCCAGCCAAACAGTCGTGCTGCTCCCGATGAATCAGCAAACGCGTGATCCACAAAAGGACCGGTGGTGACGTCCAGTACATAGGCGAATGTCGCCGCTCCGGCGAATCCGACCGTGCCGGTGGGAACTTCGGGAAACGCAAACACGCGTATCAACAATTCTTCGCTGGATTTGCACTCGTACACGATCTGCGGATCCAGCCCGCGAACGTCTTCGCTCTGCCGTAACACATTTCCATCCAAGTCGGCCAGCTGTAACACAGCGTCCATCGGTGACGCCAGAACCTGATGAGCCGTCACCGATACGATCAGCTTTTCGCCACTGTTGACCGCCACACGATACGTGTCGATGTCACCACTTTTTTGCAACTTACCCCTTGCCACCGCGGGCATCGTCAATCCGTTCGCCTCGCTATTTTTGTTGTTTGGCTCCGACTCTGCTGTCACCGCGACGGGCGAGATCAACAATGGCACCCAATCGGATGCAGACTTTTCGTCGATCGCACGAACCCACATCGGACCGGGTATCGCGTCGTTGGGGACCGTCACCTGAAACTGACCATTCTCCTTCGCGGCAACGATTTGCACTTCGTCCCGGTCGCAGATAACCTTTGGCGGCCACTTGGTAAACTTACCCGACGCCTTGATCGATGTATCGATTCCGCGCTGAGCAATCGGTGGCTCGAACCGGTCGACCTGCACTTGAGCCTGCAGCGAAACGGCAGACGATACGACCAACACGCAGGGTAGCAGTTGGCGAAAATCAAAGAACAACACTATGCCATCAACTCGCGAATTGGCTCGGCATCGCTGACCAAATGAACCGGTCGTCCCTCGGGCGTGTACATCAACTGCCCTGGATCAATACCCAGTTTGGTGTAGATCGTCGAGACAAAGTTCTCGGGTGACAAAACACGTTCGATCGCAGCGTAGCCTTGACGATCGGTTGCGCCGATGACCTGACCGCCACTGGTACCACCGCCGGCGAATAGGACACTCATAGCGTTGGACCAATGATCCCGCCCGCCCCGGTCATTGATTTTGGGTGTGCGTCCGAATTCGCCTAGCACCACGACCAGCGTTCGTTCCAGCATCCCTTGTTGTTTCAAGTCCTGGATCAATGCGGCGATCGACGCCTCGAACGGCGGCAGCTTTGTGTCCAATGATTTGAAGATATCGGTGTGGTGATCCCAACCGCCGTGATAAAGCGTCACGAATGGCACGCCGGCGCTGACCAATCGCCGGGCCAACAACGCTCGCTGGCCAAACGGATGGCGACCGTAAGCGTTGCGAATCTCACCCGGCTCTTTGTGAATGTCAAACGCTTGCTGAGCTTCGGGGCTCCCGATGATCTGCAGACTTTGGTCGTAAAACTCATCGACCGCCACAGTCGGATCCGCGGCCGATTCGTCATTGATTCGCAGCATCTTGTCGACTTGCTGGCGAATCTGTTGGCGCGAATCGAAGCGTTCTTCGGCAAGCGTTTTTGGAATCGTTACATCGCGAACACGGAAACGACTGCTGTTGGGATCGTCGGGCACCACAAACGGTGCGTACTTGCTGCCCAGAAAGTTCGGACCGCCCGATCGGGACATGCTGGGGATCGAAAAATAGGCGGGAATCCCGTGCGGCGCGCCAACCTGCTGTGACACCACACTTCCGAGACTGGGATGAAAACTGACAAACGCGCCACAACCCACGGGAATTCGCGGCGGCGCGCCGGTCATCATGTAGTGATTGCCCGCACCGTGGTTGCCCTGGTCATGCCGAATCGAGCGCACGATCGCCAAATCGTTCGAGATCGCAGCAAGTTTTTGCATCGGCTGGGAGAAAACGATCCCCGGCGTCTGGGTTGCGATTGGACTGTACGATCCGCGAATCTCTACCGGAGCCTCGGGTTTGGGATCAAACGTCTCGTAGTGACTCGGCCCGCCGTCCTGCCAAATCAAAATGCAAGCGTCGGCTTGCCGTTTGTCGCCTAGCGGCGAACTCGGCTCCGATGCCAGCGCACGGGCCCGCAGCGATCCACTCAATCCACCCGCGATCAATCCACTCAGGCCCAACCGCATACAATCGCGGCGTGTCACGCCCTCACAGTTTCTCCAAGCCATTGCCATGATTCTTTTCTCCGCAAACGGAAATGCAGTCCCTAATTTTGGATCGCAAATTCAGGTGTATTCATCATTGCCCACATCAGGTCTTCGATCCTCTCACGCCGTTGATCACCGGCCGATCGAAGCAACGTCGTCGCGTATTCTTTTTCATCCGCGTTTGGACGCCGCGAATAAATGGTCAAATACAACTCGTCGACGACTTGCTGGTCGGTTTGATCACTCTTGGCCAACCGGGCTGCCCGTCCGTCGTCTTGGCGTATTCGAGCATCCAATTCTCGCGAGTTCATCAAATGTAACGTCTGCGTAACGGACGAATCGGTCACGCGCTCGCAGGGTGGATCCTGATTTTCGTTGGGTCGACCGAACGTATCGAGGAACATGGAATCGATGCGGTGTGTCCAAACTTGATTGGGCCGAGACTCCGGCGCCATTGCCGAAAGAGTCTCGGTGGTATCAGTGACCTGGGATACCGCGTCCATCAACGTCTCAGCACGCAAACGATGTCGGTAGTGACGCGAGAAATTGAGTCGGTCAGCGACATTCGTATCGTTGGGGATCGAACTCAATGAGTATACATGCGACATCAATATCGTCTTGATCAGCTGCTTTTGGTCGAAGCCAGACTGTTGAAAATGTTCGGCCAAGGCCTCCAGCAGAGCAGGATTGCTGGGAGGGTTAGTACTGCGCAAATCGTCCACCGGATCGACCAGGCCACGCCCCATCAACTGAGCCCAAACGCGATTCACTTGCACTTGGGCAAAGAAATCGTTGTCCGGCGATGTCATCCAATCTGCCAGTGCGTCACGTGGATCGTCGTCTCCGGTTACAGCAGCCGATCCGAACAAAGGTTTCGGATCGAGCACTTCGCCAGTCACCGGATGCTTGACATCGCCTTTGGTCGAAACAAACACAATTTCTTCGCCACCAGAAATTGGCGGGGAAAGTCCCGTCCCCTTGCGTCCGACCTTTCCAAAAAACGCGGCGAACGAATAGAAATCATGCTGACTCCATTGCTCGAACGGGTGGTGATGGCACTTGGCGCACTCCAGCCGTACGCCCAAAAACAATTGGCTGACCATTGTCGCTACTTCATCGGGACTGCGACGATCACGGTAGAGCGTCACGGCACCGTTCTGCCAAGTACTGCCCTTGGCAGTAATGATTCGTCGTGCGAATTCGTCGTACGGAACGTTGTCGCGAAACTGCTGACGAATCCAATTGTCGTAATTCAGGACAGCCTTGATGCCGACACGATAGGGGTTTGGTCGCAGCAAATCTGCCCAGTGATTCGCCCAATGGTCGACGTACTCGCGTCGCATCAACAAGTCGTCAATCAGCAACTCGCGTCTGTTCGGCAAACTCGAATCCAAAAACTCTCGCGATTCATCCGCCGTCGGGAGCCGACCAATGACATCGGTGTAGACACGACGAAGGAAGACAGCATCGTCCGCGGGCTGGGAAGCCTTGATGCCCAGTTTTTGCAATTTTGCGAAGACAAGGTTGTCAATGAAGTTTTGTCGAGGCAATTCGGCGTAGTAATCCGAGCTCAACGGTTCACTTTGTGGAATACTGACGCTCGCAACACAGATGTGATTTTGGTACCGGGCCATGACGGCTGTTTCACCCGGCAGGGATCCGGCCGTCAGTTGCCCGTCGCTACTGACCGCGGCGATGGCGGCATCATTGGACAGATAGCTGGTCGAATCCGTGACATCACGCTGTGTGTTGTCGCTGTAATAGGAAGCGACTTTCAATCGCCGCTGTTCGTCGGGCCTCAGTGTGAATTCCGTTTCGATAAGTTCGACTCGCTCCAGCGTTGGCTCGCCGGGCACCCGTCGCACCGCGCCCTGGGCGATCCACGCGACCATCGTTTTGTATTCGCTGGAGTCGACCTTGATCTTGGCTCCACCACCATGCGGGATCGTGGCGGTCGCCTTCTGCATCAGCAGACTCGATTCTGGACTAGCCAAGGTCAGACGTCGACCGCGTCCATTGCGTGCCAAGGCGTTGTAATCAAAGTCGCTGTCAAATCCGAGCAGCGAGAGTTGGAATCCGTTCTGACCGCGTTGCTTACCGTGACATGCGCCGGCGTTGCATCCCTTGGCTGTCAAAATCGGTTGAATGTCCAATTCAAAACTAACCGGTTCCGGTTCGGCACCTACGGCGATCATCGACGCACCCAACGCAATCATCATTGCGATGCTGCTGAGCGACAACCGACCAACAAGGTGATCGAACATGGGAAAGGTACGGAAGGCGTGTAGGTGGGATGTTGAGGCGGGACCCATATTCTAACTGCTCGATCGCAAAGAATCTGCACAGGTAGTTGTCATTGTGTGGTCAATCGCTGCAGCGAGGAGAAGATTCACCGATAAAACCCGGCCGATTCGCGGTCATTGCGAGCGGACCGGCGGCAACGCCAAATTTCCTCGCAGAGGCATGACTCGCACGGCGTCGAGACGACCGACGTCAGTTTTCCGACATCGAGGTCTGCGGATGTACCTTAATGCTGCCTCTCAAGTACTCGATTGACGACAGCTCTGACCAAGCTTTGGACTCCGAATTCACGACGTTCAACGTCAGTGCATTCACACGATCCGCCGCTAGTAACGCCAGTTGCGGCATTTCGACAAAACGACTGACATTCAACAAATCGGGCCCGTCGCGATTGGTTACGGCAAGACCGGTCAACT
>JABDKS010000067.1 GCA_013002105.1 Pirellulaceae bacterium
CCGCAATGCGCGGACGTGGTTTTCGACGACTTGCGTCACGCCACCACGCTCAAAATGGCAATGCAATATGACAACGTCCAACGCAGATGACTCGCGTGAGAGAAACGATCATTCCGAATTCCAATCCACTGTTTTAGTGGCTACGCGCCTCCGCGTGCACCGGTCGCGATTCGCAATCAATGGTCCAAAACGAATTCTCTTCCAATTCGCAACACCGCCACACCACGTGATTTGTAACGACGGACTGTTCGGTGCAACAAAACTCGTCAACGGCTTGTCGATTGGATCCGTCGACCACGCACTAACTCAACTTCTCCACTCTCAGGCGGATCGAACAGTTCATCACATCCTCGATGGCCTCGTCCACGATCCCGGTAGCGACTAGGTGTTCGATCGACGTGTTTTTGTCCACGTCACAAGCTTTCAGCAACACCAACTCGTCGGCATCAATTCGTGTAGCCAAAAGCGCCGCGATCGCATCCGTCGTCGTTCGCCAATCCTCGGGCAGGTGGTCGTCGCCGCCACGTCGGTAAAAGGAGATGACGTCCACCAAAGTCGGCTGCGTCTGCGAAAAACCATCCCGCTGTCGCCGCTGTAGCTGATCGGCCGTTTCGATGAACTCCCAGCTTGAAAACCAATCATGAAATGTGCGGCTGGTTGCCTGCAGCAGATCAACACAGCGCCAGTGAACCTCTGCCGGATCTCCGGGGCGGACAGCGTCCAGCCGACGGATGGCATCGATCAATCCGCCACCGCCGACAATCACAACGTTTTCGGCAATCGGCTGCTCCAGAAACCAGCGTGTCAATGTCGCTACCAGATCAGGTTGCGTTAGCAGACTGCCACCGACTTTGACAACGCGCCGCATGAACCTACGACCCGCTGGAATGTTGGGCGTGACATGACAAGAGCTGCGCGACCGCGAGTGCCGGCGCGCATCGTGACATCTCGTCACCCAACATTTCAGCCAGCGATAGCGAAAAGCTGTTATCGGCAAGCTGCAACAAATCGCCGCCGTGACCGCTTACCACGTAGACGGGATCTGTCTCCAACCGAGGTGCCAGTTGTAACATTCGCTGCACACCCGCGCGAATCTGATCGCTGGCCGCCTGCACAACCTGCTGCGCCAATTCACGGGAATCCTGTACCGATACGGACCGTCGATCCAATCCAATCATTCGGGCCAATCGATTGGCCGCAAATTCTTTCGTTCGAGGCATTGAGTCAGCGGTGTCCGTATCCTTTGCCTGCTGTGCGACCGTCCCCAGAACCAACCTCGCATCATCGATCGTTGCAAAAAGTTCGTTCATGACACCAGTAACATGGCCGCGAAACTCCAAGGTCGACGTCAAGGCGCACACCGGTGTGCGACGACATCCAACGTACACCAGCGAGCCTTGTAACATGCGGTCGTAATCCGTACGAGCATCCGTAGCGACGGCTCCATCCACAATCGGAACGATGTCGGTCGTGGTCGAACCTATGTCAATCAACAATGCGCTTGCGGCGACCGACGTACCCACAAAATTTGCCAAAGCGTGCCAGTTGGCGGCTGCCAGCAAATCCACTTTCTCGCACGCTTCTGAGGCGTCATGAAACTGTCCGTCGACGCCGTAAAAATGAACCGAGCCGATACCGCATTGGCGTGACGCCTGGACCGTATGCTCGACAATGTGCCGAACGCCGACTTCGCGATCCGCAAAACAGTCGGCCAGTTCGCCCGTCATGGTCACAGCGAGTGAATCAATTGTGCCGCAGGCGAGCAAATCGCCAGCAATGGTTTCAGCAAGCTTGTCCGGGTGCCGCCACATGGCAAAAGAACGTGCCAGGGCGAATCCATCACCATCGGCATACTTCAAATTGGCACCGCCGATATCGATGCCGACCGTACGAGTGCTCACGCGTGATCAGCCACCACATCGTTGACCCAGATCCGGCCATCAGACGTCCATCGAATCGACTCAGCGGTGGCAGTGCAAACGACGGGACCGGTTTCGATATCGAACAGTCGCGCCGCCAAGTTGCCTTTGATCATTTGCCGCAGTCCCACATAAGACGTTGTCAATCGCGGATTGACTTCGACCACATAGTCTTCGCTGGGTCGATCCCCCAGTAACAAATCGATCCCAACGAACCCGCGTGCGGTCGGTGGCATCGCGGCGATCGTCCGCGAGGCCAATGCCATCGCACGGCGCTGGGAATCATCGTCCAGAGGCCCACACCCTCCGGCATAAGCGTGCGACTGTGCGTCCAAATCTTGACCAACGGCGGGCAAAAACGTCTGCTGTTTACCCGACGCAACAAGGGCGACGGAGATCGGACGACCGGGAATCCACGCTTGCAACAATCGATTCTCTGTCAACTCGTCGCACGCATCTTGGAACGAGTCGATGATTTGAATGTCCTGCGTTCCGCAACCATCACGCGGTTTTACAACAAATCGATCGCACTTAGCCAGTTTCTTTTCGCACCGCCTGTCCGAAAGCGTCATCGTCAGCGGGTGCGATATGCCAGCGGCCAATAACACTTTGGCCGTTTGCAATTTGTCACTGCCAACTCGCAAAAAATCACCGCTTCCTGCGATCACATCAACACCGCCGGCTCGCAGCATTGCGACGCCTTTGGCTAGCACCCCGTTACCTTCGGGAGCAACGATCAGCGCCGAGTCACAACCTTTGGCAGCTTCGATCCATTGAGCCCAGATTGGCTGGCCCGGGTCCATCGCGAACGTTTCGGTAGCGTCGATCTCAAGACCCAGTCGAGGGTCAGCCGCGACAACCGTTTCAGCAAATTTCGAAAGATCGCTGACGATCGCGCGCAACATCGCTTCGCCTTCCAATCGAAGGCTGTCGGGAATCTGATCGATCGCCTCGCTGGCGAGGCCACCACCACAAACGTATTCGCCGACAAAGATGCGCATGAATAGAGCCCAATCAAGGAAATTCCGCGGAAAAGGCGCCCGACCCAAGCCGAAAGCCAATACTGACTCCCACTGCGCTGGGATCGGATCCCTCGGCCGCAATCCATCACTCTCGAATTCTCTTTAAAAAATGCCCAAATGGTCCCGGGCTTCTTCGGTCATTCGGTCAGGTGTCCAGGCCGGCTCCATCACAACCTTGACCTCACACGCTTCGACTTCGTCCAGTCCTTCGGCAGCCGCTTTTGTACCTGCGACCAACTGCGGACCTGCCGGACACATCGGACTGGTCATCGTCATCTCGATGTTCACATCGTGACGACCATCCTCTTTTTCGTCGCCGATATCGACGACATAAATCAACCCGAGATCAACGATGTTCACATACAACTCGGGATCGATCACTTGTTTCAGTGCTTCGCGAACCGTGTCTTCGGCAAGTGCCATGGAATGTAATCCCCAAATGATGAGTCTGCCGGGAAATGCCCGACCGTTGGACCGTTATATTTTATTACACTGGTCGGCATCGAGCCAATCAGATTACGAACACGTATAGGCGTGTTCAGTATGGTTGATATTTCGTACGACGTTATTCGTATTCGCGAACTTGGCGTGCAATCGCAGCACCCAACGCGTCACGCACGCTATCGATCGTGATTCGATCAAAAATCTGCTGAAAGAATCCGCTTACGATCATTCGCGTCGCTTCCTTGCGAGTGAAGCCCCGACAGCGAGCATAAAAAATCTGCTCTTCGTCGACCTGCGACGTCGTGCTGCCGTGGGTGCAACGTACGTCATCGGCTTCGATCTCCAATCCGGGAATCGAATCGGCACGCGAGTGATGCGACAGAACCAAATTGTCGTTTCGCTGATAACCGTCGGTTTTCTGTGCACCTGGATCGACTTTGATCATGCCCCGCCAAACGGTCCGACTCTTGTCTTGCTGTGCCGACTTGTACAGAAAATCACTATGGCAACTGGGAGCACGGTGATATTGTCGCGTGTGGTAAGCCAGGTGCTGTCGCCCTTCGGTGAACATCACACCGTTGACTTGGCTATCGGCACCAGGACCGATCAGATCGACCGACTGATTGACTTTGGCGAGTCCCGCGCCCATCGCCGCGATGGTCCATTGCAAATTGGCATCGCGATCGACCAACGCTTTTTGATGAGCGAAATGGTAAGTTTTCAATCCCCATTCTTGCAGATTGACATATCGCAGATTCGAACCTGGTTTTTGGATCAGTTCAACCGCTCCGAGATGCAATCCGCCCGCGTCTTGTGTGACCCCATTGGACTCATGCAGCACAGTTGCTTCGGCTCCCTCGTCCAACACGATCAACGTGTGCGATGTATCGGTTCCGCCATCGGACATCATCGATCCAATGTGCAATGGTTTGTCGATCACGACACCGCGAGGCACATAAAGAAATTGACCGCCCGAGAAAAACGCAGCGTGCAGCGCGGCGAATTTGTCGTAATCGGGATCAAACGCGGTAAACAAATGAGCCCGGATCAAATCGGAGTGCTCGACACTCAACCGCGACAAGTTTCCAAACACGACCCCTTTAGCAGCCAGGGATTCGTCCAACGACTCACTGACGACGTAACTATCGGCCGTCTCGATGCTCCCGCCCAAATCGACGCCTTCTTTTAACTGCGGCTTGGGCGCAATATCGGGACAAGACAGCGCCGGCAGACCGTATTTTTTCAACTGAAAAACACGAATGTCCGTGCGAATCCATTCCTCGCTGCGTCGATGGGGCCAATCCATTGCGTCGGCGTGTTGCCACGCTTCGCGGCGCAAGTCGGTCAGCCAATCCGGCTCGTCGCGTGATTCCAAAAACGCTTCGAATCCGGCGATGTCAAATTGATGAGTGATTGTTTGAGTCATGTCTACTGGTTGTGTCAAAGACGGTGATCGCCACGCGATCGTTTCGTGAATGTCGGTTGTCTACGATGCGAATTGCCAGACGACTATCCGACACTGCCTTCCATTTGCAATTGAATCAGCCGGTTCATTTCCACGGCGTATTCCATCGGTAACTCTTTCACGAGCGGTTCGATGAACCCGTTGACGATCATTGTGCTTGCTTCCTGTTCGGTCAGACCGCGGCTAAGCAAATAGAACATTTGTTCTTCGCCAATTCGCGACACACTCGCTTCGTGACCAATCTGCACGTCCTGCTCCATCACTTCGATATAAGGATAGGTGTCGCTACGGCTTTCGGAATCCAGGATCAGCGCGTCACAGACGACGTTGTTCTTGCTGTTGTGCGCCCCAGGCTCGACACGAACGAGCCCACGGTAGCTACCGCGGCCGCCATTTTTACTGATGCTCTTGGAGATGATCTGGCCGGTCGTGTTGGGAGCCGCGTGCACCAATTTGGCACCGGCATCTTGATGCTGGCCTGCGCTGGAAAACGCGATCGACAAGATCTCGCCACGTGCCCCCGGTTCCATCATGTGGACGGCGGGATATTTCATCGTCAACTTGCTGCCCAAGTTGCCATCCACCCATTCCATCGTCGCATCACCGTACGCGTACGCACGCTTGGTCACCAAGTTGTAAATATTGTTGGCCCAGTTTTGGATGGTCGTGTACCGACAGCGGGCGTTGCGTTTGACGACGACTTCGACCACCGCGCTGTGCAAACTCTCCGTGCTGTACATCGGAGCCGTACAGCCTTCGACGTAATGCACATTGGCTCCTTCGTCGACAATGATCAAGGTCCGCTCGAACTGTCCCATGTTCTCCGCATTGATGCGGAAATAGGCCTGCAACGGAAAATCAATCGACACTCCCTTGGGAACGTAGATGAATGACCCACCAGACCAAACGGCACTGTTCAAGGCCGCAAACTTGTTGTCCTCCGACGGAATGATCTTGCCGAAATACTCTCGCAGCAATTCGGGATGTTCGCGTACAGCCGTATCGGTATCGGTGAAGATCACGCCTTTTTTTGCCAGATCTTCCTCCAGCGAACCGTACACGACTTCGCTTTCGAACTGTGCCTTCACGCCGGCCAGGAACTTTCGTTCTGCTTCGGGAATCCCCAGTCGCTCGAAAGTATCCTTAATTTCCTTAGGAACATCGTCCCAGGACTTCTCTTGCTGACTGGTCGGCTTGAGATAGTAGTAGATGTCTTGGAAATCCAAATCGATCCCGCCACCCCACTTGGGCATTGGCTTGGACTCGAAAATCTCCAGGGCTTCCAAACGGAATTTTCGCATCCAGTCTGGTTCGTTCTTGATGTCGGAGATTTGATGGACAACGTCCGCGTCCAAACCTTTGCGTGCTTTGAACACGCCGGTGGTCTCGGTACGGAAGTTGTACTTATTGATTTCGCCGATCGAGGACGATTCTGTCACATCAGTGGCCATGGTATTTCCTACAGGTTTATGTCTCTTGTCGGAACGAATGAAATTTCATTCCGGTTTGCGTCATCTATTTCAAATGTTTGATCGAAAGTGGCATGCCTTCGCACGCCATTGTTTCTTATACGGCTGCTTCTTCGGCTAACATCTTTTGGTTGGCCGCTTCGGCATCGGGATAGGACTCACGAATGCGGTCGTAACCTCGAGTGTGCAATTC
>JABDKS010000082.1 GCA_013002105.1 Pirellulaceae bacterium
GTAATGAGTATTGAGCTAACGACAGGCACTGCCCTGGTTCCAGCGACTCGTCACGCAATGGGATCAAGGTGCGGCTCACGGTAGGTTACAATCCAGCCGCATCGAACCTGTCAGGTGGACAGGTGAATGTTGTAGCTATCAATGCTGCGTCGGTCGCAAGGTCCATTGGGCGCTGGCAAACTTGGTTGGCCGATTGATTGCGTGAGCCAAATGATCGAGCGTCAGCTATTTGGCCTGCTGAACTTCCTCGCGTTCCAGCACACCATCTTTGTTTTTGTCCAACGCATTGAAGATCGCGATCAGTTTCAGGGGAGTGTCGGAGCGGGTGATTTTTCCGTCGCCGTCGCGATCCAGCTCGTCAAACTTTTTAAGTCGAGCGGCGGTTTCGGGGCTACGTGCGAGAATCTGCGGATGGGCTGGTTGGCTGGTGGCCGTGGTTGGCACGGCGTAATTGAAATACCCAATCATCATTTCATCCCAGGTTTGATCGCCCCACCGAACGGTGGCGGTCGGATCGGGGTTGTTCAAGTTGGCTTCACTGTTATCAAACACGGCGGTACACAGAAAGCGACTCCCCGCAGCGACATTCATTGGCTTGGCAAGTTGATAGTTGGTTTGCCAGTTAAAATCGTATTGAGGGATGTCCAACAGCGTCGTCGAGCCGGATTCATATTGCAGTTCGTACTTGAACGCTTTGCCGCGGACATGCATGTGGGGGCTCATGCTCAATAGCCGGGCGTCTTGGGGAAAGCGTGGGCTGGTCGCCGTGGTCGTCCAATCGCTGTCGCCCGGCGGTATGTTCAGACGCGATTGGACGGCGCTGGTCGTTACCACTTCATGCGTGATCGATTCCGGATCGGCAAAGCAGAGCCCAAGTGTGCTTTGATCTACCTGCGGTGTTCCGATCGGCGTGTAGTGGACTTGGAAGATCAGTTCGCTGCCGGCCGGGATTTTCTTGGCGTGTCCCGCCGGCCATTGCTCGACGCGCTGACCGGGCACGTATCCGACCAGGAAACCTCTGGCACCGTTGATCCCGCGCGTATTTCCTGCCGGGGCGGCGAATGCCAGGATGTGGTGAACCACTGCTCGATTGCCTGGTTTTAACTGGGCAGATTCCAACCAGACATCTTCCTTTAGCCCGGGATCGAATTTGAAATACTGATAGCGGACTTCGCCCGCAGCGGGAACGTGAAATGGTTCGGGGCTCACAGGGATGATGCGGTCGGGTTCACGCGGCAATTGCCATCCGGCGAGTGTTCCGGCCGCCTTGGGTAGGTTGCTCAAGTCGCCGGCCGGTGCGCCGGCATCTGCCCAAGCATACAGTGTTTCCTTTTCGTCTTCGGTCATGCTGCGATCGTTGGCAAATTGGGCACCGTCATCGGTTGCATGCCAGGGCGGCATTCGGCCTTCCCGGACGACCTCGGCGATCATGTCCGACCAGCCCGCGACTTCGTCGTAGTCTGTCAACGAGAACGGTGCGATCTCGCCCTCGCGGTGACACTCCACACAGCGGCGATTCAAAATGTCGGCGACGTGGCTGCCGAACGTGACTTGGCTTTGATCATCGGTTGGCTTGGTGCGACCGATAATGCAGCCTACCGCTTTGGTCTGTGCGATGCTGACATCCTGACCCGATGTCAATTCGTCCAACGCGATTCGCAGATCTTTTCGACGGGGTTGATCGCGGACGTAGCCGATACCGTATTGATCGTCGACGCGGCCCCGATAGCGGAGTTTCCTGGCTTTGTCGTACACAAAGATCTCGGGTGTTCGCTCTGCGGCGATCGAATCGGCAAACGAGTTACCGGCATCCTTCAAAACGGGGAACCCGATATTTTGGCGATCAACAAACGCTGCGATTTCTTCCAAAGAATCCTGTCGGTTGCTCATGACCGCCACAACACGTACCCCACGTGAACGAAAGTCGGCAGCGATCTGGTTCAATCGAACCGCGTACAGCTTCGCCAGTGGACATTCGGTTCCTAAGAACGCGATGGCTAGAACCGAGTCATCGGCAAAGTCATCCAGTTGCCAGTCTTTGCCGCGGTGATCAACCAGCTGGAAATCAGCGAGCGTGTCACTCTGCTGGTCCGCGGCAAGAAGCTTTCTTTGAATACCAGGAACGATGAAGAGCGAGACCGATAGCACTAGCAGAACAAGAGGACGCATGGGGGCGATCGCCAAAGAAGAGTGATGTCGTGAAAATTGTGTCGCCAGCCGTTTCCTGGGACACCAGTAGTTTACCTGAAAAGTCGTGTTGGCAGAATTTGTGTTTGAAAATCAGTTGAATGTTCTGACGCCGATTCCACGTGAATTTCGCACTCAAGCAAGCAAACTTGTGTATCGTTTTGAATCATTGGCCATTTGATAGATGCTCGATACATGTGATTGACAATAAAGATGCATGGCATACAAGCGGTCCTCGAGACGTTATTGCACGAGCCAGTGGACGTGGTGTCGGTCCGCGGTGTCGGTGGTGGTTGTATCAGCGAGGCACGTCGCATTGTTGTCCGCCAAGGCGAACGCGAACGTGTTTTGTTTGCCAAAGAGAACTCGCCGGAGT
>JABDKS010000096.1 GCA_013002105.1 Pirellulaceae bacterium
GCAATGGACCGGTGTAGAGACTCTCGGCCTGTACCTGGCGGATCACGCCAGGTTGTGCGGCGTTGTCGGCGATGCTGTTGTTGGGAGAGTTCGGTGCGGACGTATTTGGATCGTCACCACCTTGGAACAACATCTGTGCAATCATGCCGGCTTCGGTTTTGTTGTAATCACCGCTGGCAGGTACGACGCCTGCCACGGGCGTCGAACCGTTGGTAGCTAACGTCAGCCCGCTACGACGAGCGGCCGATTCGGCATCCAACACGAACTGCCAAACCCTTGGTTCTCCCGCAGCAAAATCTCGCTCGGGGACTTTCAAGGCTTGTGCTTGTCGAGCAAAACTCAATGCGGCAGCGGCGTCCCCGCGGTCCAGAGCAACGCGACCTAACGCAACGAGACGAAGAGCGTCACGCTTTCGCGAAGCCGCATCGGTACCGGCCGATGCAATCGGGACGGCACCAGCCACTTTTGGCATGGCGTTAACCTGAGGCGTCGATGTCGCGGCAGCAGATCGCTGCGGTTGAGTCGACAACAGTTCCGAGTCGATGCCGGCGATTTGCAAATCCAGCCGTAGCCGTGCCACACCAGGAACAATCTCCGGGGTGGTCGGAGCCATGCTGGCCGCCAGGCGATACTTCGAGACCGCAGCCTGGAAGTCTCGTCGTGCCATAGCGTCCCTCGCCTCGCGAACCAATTGTTCACCTGACACAGCCATTCCGGCGGCAGATGTGGTCGGCGTGACGCGAGCTGTGCTAGCGTTACTGGGTGTGCTGGGGGTGCCGGGCAGGGTGATCTGAGCTGACAGGTCTGGCGTGACGAGCAGCCAGATGGCGACAGCGGTACCGAGCACTCGGTGTCCGTGAATTCTTGCGAGCCAATTCAACGCGACTCTCCTTCTTCGCGGTGAGATTTTAGTTTCATAGAGAATTTCAAGCAGAGTCGATGCAAACCAATAGCAGCAACTCGCTGGAAACCTCGGCTTTGCCCAAACACGATAACAATCGGTTAAACAGCACTTGGGTAAACCGGGCAATCCTAAGCCGTCAATCACGTACCGTCCGTGGTACGTCCACAACTTTTCCGACGCATCGGAATTGGCGTAGGGTTTCCTGGTTTGAAATGGGGATAGGGTTATTACAGAATCACTGTCAACATCGATCTGTTCGCAATTCCGCAAAATCTTCCTATCTCAAGTGAAACAACGTTTCACGTTCAGAATCTGGCAATTTAGCGACGCTGGCGAAGGACAGGAAACGAAATCACGTGTGCTGTGCACGCAAATTCTGGTCACCCATACGCGTATCAAAGCCGACCGGACGCGACCAAATCAGTCCGGAGTATCCAAGTACGGATCCTGTCCGATCTCGCGTTGCATTTTCTTGCGTTCCTTCTCGTGATGCATCAGCACCATGCGATCACGAAAATGCTTCTTTTCGACCTTGCGTTGTGCTCGTCGAAAAGTGCTGGCAAACCGGTTCGCTTCGCCTGCCAGCGATATCCCCAAAGCCTTCAGTTTTTCGTACTTGTCGACACCCAATCCGCCTTTGAGTATGTCATCGTCCAGAGACAGATACTGTCGATACGACCCACGGTCACCCTGCCGACCACATCGACCGATCAATTGGCGGTCAATTCGAGCCGCATCGTGCAGCTCGGTACAAATCACGTGCATCCCGCCTTTTTCTTCAACGCTGTCACCTAATTTGATATCCGTTCCACGACCGGCCATGTTGGTTGCAACGGTGACACGTCCGGGTAGCCCCGCATCTTTGACGATCTCTGCCTCCTGTTCGACATTGTTGGCGTTGAGAACCTGATGTTCGATTCCCAAATCTGACAACATTTTCGACAAGATCTCGCTTTTGTCGATCGATCGTGTCCCAATCAAAATGGGTCGGCCACTTGCGTGCACCTCTTGGATCTCCTGCACGATCGCTTCGAATTTGCTGATCATCGTGCCGAAAACTTTGTCCGGCAATCGCATCCGCCGCGGCGGCTTGTTTGTCGGGACGCAGATCACCGGCGTTCGATAGATTCGACGCAATTCGCGGGCGCTGGTCGCCGCGGTCCCCGTCATTCCGGCCAAGTGTGGATACCGCAAGAATAAATCTTGAACGGTAATTCGCGCCGCCTGACCGGTTGGGACGCTGATCTCGACATTCTCTTTGGCTTCGATCGCCTGGTGGATTCCGTCTCGCCACTTACGACCTTCGGCCAGCCGCCCGGTGAACTCGTCGACGATAACGATCTCGTCGATTTCCTTGTCACTGGGACGCACCACGTATTGCCGGTCGAGCAAGAATTCGCGAAATACCTTCACCGCTCGTTCGGTGTATTCGTAAAGATCCACCAAACCCATCGTCCGAACCAAATCCGACTTTGGCAGCGATCGAACCTTTTGCCGACCACGGGCCGTCAATTCGTACTGCTTGGTTTCCGGGTCAATTTCAAAATGTTCGTCCAGTTCATACTCCGGTGCATGCTCGGATGCCCAGTGGTACGTTTCGATGATTTGATCACGCACGGTGTCTTCTAAACTACCGATAATCAACGGTGTCCGAGCTTCATCGATCAAAATGCTGTCGGCTTCATCAACCAAGCAAAAATGCATCCCACGCATCACCACTTCGTCGCCCGAGTCGGAGAATCCGCCACCGCCATCACCCAACATCTCAGTTTGCAATCGGTTCTGCGCGCGTAGCAAGAGTCGGTCACGTAAAAAATCAAAGCCGAATTCCTTGGCCGTCCCGTACGTCACTGCGGCGGCATAAGACTTTCGCCTTGCGGGCTGATCCATGTCGGTCTGAATGACGCCTACATCGATACCCAAAAGCGAATACAGCGGCATCATCC
>JABDKS010000134.1 GCA_013002105.1 Pirellulaceae bacterium
AGACCATCGTGATAGGTGGACGGCGCCGTCGCGATGAAAAGTCCCACAAAGAATATCAGCAAACTGTTGACCACTAATCCAAAAGTTGTCTTAAAGAGTCGACCAATCGTTTGCGCAGCTTGCTGCATCGGCGCAGGAACTTCCGATAAATCCACCGACTGCGTGGGAGTTCCGCCTGGGCCTACGCGAGATGGATCGACTTCGTGATCATCGCCCTGCCCTGCAGAACCACCCTGCCCTGCAGATCTACCCTGCCGTGAAGAACTACCCTGTTCAACAGAGCTGTTCGGTGCGGCAGACCTATCTGATTGGCTTTGGCTGTCCGGTTCAGCGTCTCGCGACCTTCGCCTGTCATTTCCGCCTGGCGGATCGAGCATCGAACGTGGTTCCGCGCTGTATTCCCCGGCCGCCCTCGGTCCCAGCAACATTTCAGACAAGACGGGAACCGATGCCACCGTTGAACGTAAGGTCGGATACTGACGAACCTGCTGACGCAATTCGGCAACACCTTCTTCGATGCGATCGCTGGCTTGGTTCAGCTGTTCGTTGATCTGATAAAAGAAGAGGGTGGTCGAGCCTACGACCAAGATGATCAAGCCGGCCACGACGGCGGCAAGAGACGGTCCGCGTTCCAGCGGTGAATGTTTATGCAGAAACGCTGTGACGCGACACAAAAAGAGACCGAACAGGATCCCTAGAAACAGAATCAACACGATTTCCCAAGCAAGCACGAAACCGGCCGATAGAACGGCCAGCAAAAACGCCAACAGAACCACGCGAGTTATCCTGTCACTCGATCGATCCGTGGTCGTCGCTGACGCAGTGTCACTTGATTCGGACATCAATTTTCCTTCATGCTCGCTCAAGCAAATGTGTTATGGATCCTGCGAAAAAATCTGGATGCTGTAGGGACCGATTCGAACGCTGCCGCTCGCGGGCATCCCGTCGTAGCCTTGATCGTTCGCCTGACAATCGCCGGTCGCCTGATCATCGAACGCTTCACTGTAGAGTCGACTGTCGCTGCAGAAACGCAAACGCCATTTACCCGCCGATGGGAACCCTATTCGGTAGTCTCCCCACACGTTTCCTGAGAAGCTCAACACGACCACCGTGTCATCACCCGGTCCACCCTCGAGACGACGTTGGAAGGCGACAATCTTTTCCTGATCGTTGCAGTGGGAAACGTGCAAGTGCTGGCCTGTAAGCCCTGCCGTATTGCCCAACCGATTCAGTCGCAGTTGGATCAGGTCGCTGTAGAGCTGAAAGATTCCACCATGCTGATCGCAGTTCTCCCAGTCCAACGCCTTCGTGTCGTCAAACCAACCGCCCTGCAAAAACTCCTGCCCCTGAAACAACATCGGAATTCCCGGTGCCGTCATTACTAGACCTGCACCCAGCGCCGACAACTTTTGTGCGAAATAGTTCTCCTCGTCTCCAGGAGCAACCTCGGCTGGGACGCGTGATTTGCCATTGGCGACTTCGTCGTGCGACTCGGTATAAACCACTCGTTGGAAAACATCGTTGTTGTACGTGTGATGCAACGCATCGCAGATTTTTGTCATCGAACGATGAATATCGTCAGGGCAGGTCAACACCTCTCGTACTGGATGAACGAACCCTGCGTCCCACTGTGTCCCAAATCCAGCTCCTCCCGCTTCGGTGGGCTTGGTCAGATAGTCGTTCTTTTGAAGATCTTCGGCAATGGTCAACGCGTTGGGATGCTTTTCGTTGATCGTTCGGTTGATCCACTGCGTCAAGCCCCAGCCTTCGGGTAACTCGTCGGATCCATCAATCGATCGAATGTACAAAGTCATGTCATATCGCAACCCATCGACGTGGTAGTCATCCAACCACATCAACGCGTTGTCATGGATGTACTGACGAACTTCGCCACGACCATAATCCGGACGCGTATCACCCCACGGCGTGGCGGATCGATGATCGTTGTAGAAGTAGATACCACCCTTGCCATTCTCGCTCCAACCATCGAATTGCCAAATGTCCAGGGCAGACGGTCCGAAGTGATTGTAGACGACGTCTAAAACGACGGCGAAGCCCGCCGCATGTGCATCCTTGACGAAACGCTTGAACGCTTGAGGTCCAC
>JABDKS010000137.1 GCA_013002105.1 Pirellulaceae bacterium
TCATGATGTATCGCGGCACCATGCTTCCACCAAGTGCCGACATCGTGAGAATCAAAATCACCGACACACCATTGAGCTGGCTGCGACTGTGGCACACGGTAGCGAGCAAGAGTGACAGGCTGGAGGCCGCAGCTGCGGTTCCCGCGGTCATGGCCGCAAATCCGCTCAGATGCCCCATTAAATCAACTTGAAAAACCACCTGGGCAAAGACAAACATCACCAATAGCTGTAATGACCCGCAGATCGTGATGTAAATCCATTTCCCAGCTAACAACTGGCCAACGGAAAGCTGACTACTGAGAAGGCGTTCAAGCGTTCCCTCTTCCTGTTCTTCCAGCAGCGTGCCGCCGGCGCCACTGGCGCTGAAAAGCAAGAACATGACCGCGATTCCAGCCGCGTACATCGAAATTCGAGGGTTTGCTTTTTCGGAGGCCAATACATCGCAAATGGTAATCATGTCCGGAATCGAATCGGCAATCGCTGGCTCGACGCCGGATGGTCCCTTCGGATTCGATCCGCGCGACGTGGCGGCGGCACGTCCTCGTTCTGCGTAGACCGCTTGTCGGACGAGAGCGGACACCACCTGAGTTGCGATTTGGTCGGAAGTGTCGACAAGCATTTCGATGCTCGGCTCTCGACCATCACGAAGGGTGTCCCCGAAATGTTGTGGCAGTACGATAGCGAGTGTCGCTTGGCCAGTCTGAATCATTGCCATCGCCTCGTCTCGGCTAAACGAAGCGGCTGTTGCTCCGGTATCAATCGCCCCGGTGTCAACTTTTCCTGTATCAACTTTTCCGGCATCGACCACCGAGTCGGCCCCAAGTGCATTCTCCAATCCGGGTTCTTCGGTCAACTTGCTAATCAGTCGATCGGCAAATTCGGTGCGATCCTGATTGACGAACAGCACTTTGACCGGAGTACTTTTACCGCTGCCAATGCCACGACCAAAGATGAGGGCAAAGATGCTGAAGAAGACGATTGGAACAACGAACATCAACAACAATTCCAGAGGATTGTTGCGCAGTCGGAGCACTCCAATTCGCAAGATCGTCGCAATCACTCGCGCAACTCCTTTCCAGTCAGATGCAGAAAAACATCCTGCAGTGACGGAGCGGACATATTCAGTCGATCAATTTCGACACCATTACTTTCTGCCTTATCAAGTACGCTGGGCAATTCTTGCACGATGTTGTTGATTTCGACGGTATGCGATCCCTGTACGGCTTGGCCCTCGGTTGTGGCCCGCATCCAAAGCGTCAGTTTTCTGCTATGCCCGACCGTTTTTTCGATCAGGCTGTCCAAAGTCCCCGATGCAATGACTTTGCCTCGGTCGATGATGACGATTCGATCGCATTGCGATTCGGCTTCATCCAGCTGGTGAGTCGTTAGGACAATCGATGTCCCTTGCTGCTTCAACTCGCGGAGCATCTCGAAGATTCTTTCGCGGCTTTGCGGATCCACGCCGACGGTTGGTTCGTCCAGCAATAGCACGATTGGGTTGTGCAGCACACCGCAGGCAATGTTAAGTCGTCGCTGCATGCCACCGGAAAGTTGCCTAGCCAACTCGTCACGACGATCGACCAATCGCGTCCACTGCAATGCCCTATCGACTTGCGATTTCAGGTCGCGTCGTCGGACACCATGCAAACGGCCGAACACTTCCAAATTTTGTTGAACGGTCAGGTCGGAGTACAGGGCGAGTTCTTGCGGTACGAAACCGAGTCGGGCCCGTTGCGATTTTTTTCGCAGCACACGACCCTCCAAGTTAACTTCACCGGCATCGAGTCGGTGACGGCCACAGATTGCCCGGATCAACGTTGTCTTTCCCGCGCCATTGGGGCCCAGTAGCGCAAGCATCTCTCCGGGCAGGACGTGAAAGCTGGCTCCACATAGTGCTCGGTGCGATCCGTAAGCCTTGTGAACATTTTTTACTTCCAGCAACCCCTGACTCATGGCTCCACCTGCGACATCGCTTAAAAGTTGGCCGACCACACGCACGACAGAATCCGAGTGTGGGACAGTCTAGCGAACGTTCGCCAGTTCACCCATCTTGGAGTCCTGATCAACCGCGTCGGCCGCGATCCATCCGGACATCATGACCATTGGCATACCGGGACCAGGGTGAGCCGCACCTCCGGCAAAGTAGAGTCCGTCAACGTCCGGACTGCGATTGGCTGGCTTAAACGCCCCCATGAACCGTCCATGACTTGCGATTCCGTAGATCGCCCCATTGAGTACGTGGTAGCGGCGGTCGATGTCTTGTGGTGTCAGAGTTTCTTCGAAGAGAATCCGCTGCTCGATGTCGTCCATGCCGCCGGCGGTTCGAAGCTTGTGAATAATCGCCTCGCGGTATTCGGGCAGCATTTGCGTCCAATCCTGTCCGGGACGAAGGTAGGGCGTGTGCACCAACACATATAGGGCTTCGCCGCCTTCGGGAGCGACGGCCGGTTCTGTCATGGAGGGAGCGCAGACATAGCAACTTGGATCCGGTGCAGGCTCGCCCTTTTTGTAGATGTAGTCAAACTCCTCGTGAGGGTCGTTCGAAAAAACAAAGTTGTGATGCAATAGATGCTCGTAACGTTCTTTCAAACCCAGATACAGCACCACCCCGGAACACGCCGGTTCATATTTCCGCCGTCCACGAAACTTCTTTGCCGTTGTCTCGCCCAGTAGCTCGTCATGTGTACGAACGACATCACTGTTGGACACCACCGTGGAACATTCAATGATCTCGCCGCCGTCGATTTCGACACCGGAGACATGCCCGCCGGCGGTGCGAATCTGAACGACCTGTTTGCCCGTCACAAAGGTGACTCCCAAGTCGGTCGCTAGGCTGATCATGGCGTCCGGAACAGCACGAGTCCCGCCCATCGGATACCAGATGCCTTCGGTCGTCTGCATGTGGGCAATCCCGCAAAGCACGGCAGGGGACGCTTCCGGCGAGGACCCGACATACTGCGTGAAATGATCAACCATTTGAGCGATCCGTTGATCGGGAATATTCGATCGCACCAATCCGGCAACGGTCCGGCCGAAACGAAGACTCAATACATCACTCAGTACTTTCATCGAGAAGGACTCTTTGACGTTCATCGTATCGCGAATTCCGCCAACACTCTTCCAAAAGAAAAAGCGATCCGAAACGTCATGCAAGCGCTCGGAGACTTTCATGAATTTCTCAAAACCCTCGCTCGACTGATCATCTCCGGTGAACTCTCGCAAGCTCGCTTTCATTTGCTCGTTGGATTCGACCAAGTCGAATTGCGTTCCATCCGAAAAAAAACATCGCCACTGAGGGTCCAGGCGCACGAGGTTCAGATAGTCATCGATGTTGCGTCCTGATTCGTTGAAGATGCGACGCAGCACGGATGGCAAAGTCAAAATCGTGGGTCCCATGTCAAATCGGTACCCTTCACGCTCCAGCACCGCAGCTTTTCCGCCCAGCCACTCGTTGCGTTCGACGACCGTGACGCGGTGTCCGCGTGATGCCAACGTGCAGGCAGCGGCCAATCCGCCCAGTCCGCTGCCAATGACAACCGTTCGCTCATCTTGATTCATGGCACTCATAATCTGCTCAGGTGTGTGCGGTCATCGGCCGCGGTGTTGGTGCTGAACGGGCTCGGTTGGGACTCTCCGCGGGCCCCAAGTCCTGTTCGATCAGTTTAGATGTAATTCGAGCCGACTCGTAAATCACCGGCAGTCCACTACCAGGGTGCGTTCCCCCGCCAACCAGATAGACACCGTCGAGATCCTCGAACCGATTGTGCGGACGCTTGTGCAGCATCTGACCAAGGTTATGAGCCATATTGAAGGTCGCACCGTTGTGTACTTGATACTGTTGATCCCAATCGTCGGGCGTGACAATTTTCTCGTAACGGATTCTGCGTTCGACGTCGTCCATTCCGATCTTCGAAAGTCGACTTAACACGTGACTGCGAAAGCGATCCTTTTCGACTGACCAATCAATGTTGGGATGCTGACTGGAAACGGGCACCAATACGTAGAGCGAGCTCATTCCCGGCGGCGCTAACGTCGGATCGGTAACGCAAGCGTTCTGAACATAGAACGAAGGATCGTCCGAGAGCACATGCTGGTTTTCGATCTCGTCCAAATTGGCTTGGTAGTCGTCGGCGATGTGAATCGTGTGATGTTTCGTGTCGTATTGACCTTCGATCCCCAGATACATCATGAAGGTCGAACACGAGAACTTTGTCTTGGCAATTTTGCGATCATTCCAGCGGCGACGAAGGTGATCGGGTACCAATGTCGTCATTGTTCGGGCGAAGTCAGAATTGATGACAACCGCATCAGTCTCGTACGCTCGCTCGGATGTTTGCACGCCTGTCACTCGACGACCGGACATTACCAATTTTTCGACCGGTTCGTTCAAGCAAATCTGGACGCCCATTTCGGTCGCGATTTGTGCCATCCGCTCGCTGACCGCACTGCATCCGCCTGTCGGGTGCCAGACACCGTATTCGTATTCCAGGAATGCCAAAATAGTGAATAGACTGGGACATTGGAACGGCGACATTCCCAGGTACTTTGCCTGGAACGAGAACGCGATCGCTAATCGCGGATCCTTGAACAGCGACTCCAGTTCGCTACCGACGCTATGCCAGGGCCGCAGCCAAGGAACGGCTTTCAATGTCGATGGTCGAAAAAGATCTGCGCGGCTCAGAAATGGCGACTCGAGTATCGGTCGGAATTTCGCAAGTTTTTGTCGGTTCGCGTGCATGTAGCGTGCGAACGCACCCGAGTCGGCTGGTGAGAATCGACTGATCTCGCGTTCCATCGCGTCAATGTCGCCGGTGGCATCTAAATACCCGCCCGTGCCAAAGTTGATCCGATACTGCGGATCCAGTCGCGTCATTGGGACTTCGTCAAAAAGGTCGTAGCCAACCTCGGTGAAAATGTCTTTCAGGACGCGTGGATACAGAAAAAAGGTTGGCCCCAAATCAAATCGGAACCCATCTGCTTCGATCGCCGAACACCGGCCTCCCACACGCGGCAATCGCTCGAGCACGCGCACTCGTCGACCTTGATGGGCAAGCAACATTGCGGATGCTAGCCCGCCTGGTCCTGCGCCAATGATGGTAATCTCGTTGCTCATGATTTGTTTGTCGGGATCGGAAACGAACGTTGCTCCGGTTCGAGCGTTGCCAATTCCTTTGGCATCGCAAACACTTGTTGCTCATTGGCGAACGTTCGCGATTCGACATTCGCATCGAATTGAGTCACAAACCAATTCACCACATCTTGCACGGCTGCCTCTGGCGCACTGGCACCAGCTGTTATCGCAATCGTTTCGTAATCGCGGAAGTCGTCTGCCGACAATTCACTGGAATCATCGACGAGTATTGACGCGATTCCAGCCTGCAATGCGGTCTCACGTAGTCTTTTGCTATTGGAGCTATTTCGGCTGCCGACAACGACAATCGCCTGTGCTTCCTCGCAAAGCCCGCGGACGGCTAGTTGACGATTTTGGGTAGCGTAACAAATGTCGTCCTTTCGCGGTCCGACGATTTGAGGAAATCGTTCTTTCAACCGATCGACAATCCTTTGGGTTTCGGAAACGCTGAGAGTCGTTTGCGTCATCCAAGCAAGCGGCGTTTGACGGGAAAAATCGAGCCGCTCAACGTCTTCGATCGACTCAACCAAATGGAAAGCATCGGGTGCTTCGCCGATCGTCCCGACCACTTCATCATGACCGGCGTGACCGATCAGAATCAGGATGTGACCAGATTTGGACAGCGAGATCGCTTCTAAGTGAACTTTGGTGACCAGCGGGCAGGTCGCATCGACCGTTCGCAACTGCCGCTGCCTGGCTGCTTCGCGGATTTCCGGCGAAACACCATGGGCGGAGTACATCAGGACTTCCCCAGGTGGAACTTCCTGGACGGAATCGACGAACACGACGCCACGCCGCCGAAAGTCGGCCACGACGTGCTGGTTGTGGACGATTTCGTGAAAGACATAAACCGGCGGACCGAGTCGATCCAACACAAGCTCGAGTGCATCGATCGCCATTCGAACCCCGGCACAGAAACCACGTGGATTAGCGAGCAAGATTTTCATCACGCCTTCGGCTCCCCTACCACACCGTGCTCGTCCGCGATTGAATTAGGCGGCGACAAGTTTCCGAGAATGCGAAATACGTCTTCACGACAAACTTTCGCTCCCGGTCCATCGGCTTGCACGCGCTCAAGTGTCAGCGAAGCCAAGAGTACCGGAAACGTTGAAAATCGAATGATTCCGTCGTCTGCGTCGTGTTCGATTAGTGTCTGGATATAGTTTTCGGCGACTTCGATTTTCGCTCGCGCCTGCTCCATCAACGATTCACGAGCTACGTTCGCGGGAATGAAACAGCGACCTTCGCGATGATCGTTGTCGGAGTCCTTCAATATATTGACAAGCTGCAGGGCTTCGCCGAACCCAACCGCATCGGACATCAACGAACTGCGCGACGACGCCAATTGCGGATCGTGTTGCAGGAATAGTTCGGTTAACATTTCGCCAACTGTCCCGGCAACACAGTAGCAATAGTCGCACAGTTCACGATGGGAATTCAGCCGGATGTTTCCGGTCACATTTCCGCGGGAAAGGAACTGACGCATTCCCAAGGCAGACTTTCGGACGCGTCGCAAAATGATCGTGCGGACCGTTGGCTCAAAATAGCACGCGCTGGCAACCACGCGTGCCGTCTGTCGAAACAAGCATGCGTCGGCGGCATTATTGGTCGTGGCAGTTTGCTGCAATACGCATGCGAGGGACTTCCACTCGTCATGGACTTCGTCCGCCGCCTGCAGCAGCTTGCCAAGCTCGCCCAGCAGTCGCAGCTTTTCTCTGCCGCCAACCGTCGTACTATCTTCGATCGTATCGGCGACGCGAAACAAAAGGTAGGCAACTCCCACCTGTTTTCGCACTGCGGCCGGCAACATGGGAATGCAGATTGCGAACGTGCGGCTGGTCCGTAAGAGCAGATCTTCGATTTCGTTGTCTGTTAACGGGGATACCGAGTCCCTCGACAGTCCAGTAGCCGTTTTCACGCTGATTTGCCTGACTTCTAAGTTTTCTGACTGCTCGACCCGTCTTGTGATCTGCCGGTCTGGACCGCCTGGTTTGAGCTCAAGAGAAATTTTGCGGCTCTGCTAGTATGACGGCAAGTCAAGCCAAGGTGAAAACCCATGGCTGGGTGGGCGACACCGAATGCGCATTACACAAGTGTGATTCGATCGGATAAGATAACGCCAATGAACGATCGCAAGTGACGATCCGGGAAAAGAAAAGAAGGCCGTGGGCGTAAGATCCCAGGAATTCTGCGTCACCCCCCCCGGCAATTTGTCCACGCCGAACTCAGCGCTTCGGTTGTCACTGCTATGTCAGAGTAGCGGCTAGACCCAATCTTGAGACGTCGGCAAATTTATTCGCATCATTCTCGCGCGAAATCGAAAAATTGGCACTTGTCAAAGTTGCTGAATACCCAATAGTGCAGCCGTATCTGAAACGGCTGAGCAACGTGTCGTGAAATCAACTTTGACGCGTTGCCCCGAACAGCTTCGTAGAAACCGACTCAATTCAAATTTAGGAAACACAAGAGATGACGAAAACAGTATTGGCACTCTTTGCCGCCGCGTTGACCCTATCGATCAGCCTGCAAACCGCATATGCGGGATGCGGGACTTGCGACAAGACGATTGTCGAAAATGCCGCTGGCAACGATGATTTCTCGACACTGGTTGCCGCTGTCAAAGCCGCCGGCCTGGCCGACACGCTCTCCGGAAAGGGGCCCTTCACGGTCTTCGCTCCTACCAACGAAGCCTTTGCGAAGCTGCCCAAGGGTACAGTTGAGGATCTGCTGAAGCCAGAGAATAAGGAAAAGCTTGTCAGCATCCTGACGTACCACGTCGTTCCTGGTGCCGTGATGGCCAAGGACGTTGTCAAGCTGAGCGAGGCGAAAACCGTTCAGGGCTCCGACGTCAGAATCAAGGTGAAAGAGGGCAGTGTCATGGTCAACAAGGCCAAGGTCGTCAAGACCGACATCAAGTCTTCCAATGGCGTCATCCACGTCATCGACACCGTGATCTTGCCAAAGGGCAAGAATGCAAAGAAAGGCAAGAAAGCGAAGGCAGACGCCTAGTGCGTTTTATTGGATAGTGCCACATTCCATTAGCCGATGAGCGATTGTCTTCGGAAGGAACCGCGGCTTTCGCCGTGCGGCTATCGGGATGCGAAAACATACAGCGTTGTGATTTCAATGCGGCGCTGGTCAACTGAATATCCTTGACCACTTCATTAC
>JABDKS010000153.1 GCA_013002105.1 Pirellulaceae bacterium
AGCCTACTTCGCGCGCGACGTGGTATCCGTCACTGGAGTTCGTGCATGGGGCGTGACACTTGAAGTTCTTTGCGAGGAGCTGTCGGCGGGATGGCGGTCGGAATCTGAGATTCGTGATTTCATTTTGAAGTCACTCGCCCGCTTCAGTTTAACCGCAGCGACATTACCAGGCTGGGTTGATCTTTGATCCGTAAACGAATTGTCGCGACGAGGGTTGGCGTGACAACCATTGGAACACTTATGAAAAACACCTTTATTCTATTCTCGCTAATTGCCGCAGTCGCTTCTACGGCATGGGCAGCTGATGATTCGATCATTTATCTTTGCGAAGGAGAAAACGCAACAGAAGAGCACGACGAAATCGAGCGGAAAACGAGAGCGGTATTTTCGTCAGACTTTACGATTGTGGACGTAGCGAATGATACAAACTATGTGGACCCCGAACTCATTGCCGGCGGTCTGCCCAAGACGGCTCTTAGCGACTCGGGCCAACAGCTCGAGGGCTCTGTATGGGTCGCCTATGTTGTCACGACCGATGGGCGGGCTGTCGAACCTCGTGTCCTGGAAACAACGGACCAACGGCTGAACACAACGGCGTTCAACGCGTTGAACAAGTGGCGATTTGCGCCGGCTAAATTCAACGGCGTCGCGGTTCAGACTGCAGCCGCGACGCCATTTAGCTTCAAGATCGAGGATGCACCCACAGAGTTCGTCATGCAGATTCTTGAGCCGACCGGCGGCAAGATTCTACGCCCGAAAGAATGGTTTTATTCCGAGGGCCACCGTGAACGAGCTTACATGTGGACGATCTCGCGTGAAAACACAGCGGGTAATAAGCGGTACAGGACGGGCGTTCGCATTCAGGCTTTCACTGGTCTCAAGGCTGCCACCGGTAAGACCGCGAAGCAATTTATCCTAGATTTCGCCGTCTCCAGGAAAGAGAAGGCTACGCGGGTTTACAAGGAGTGTGAGGAGAAAGACCTTGGATTTGTGACCCGAATTTGCATTGAGACGCAAGAGAGAGGAAACCACATTCTGTATTCGTTGTTTTGGGGCAGTCGCGAAATGGATGTGGCTGTCATTTCCATCGCCGGCACGACCGAAGAACTGTGGGAAACCTATTCATCGACGTTCAACAAGATGGGAGAATTCGAACTCATTGACATGGAACGCTTCGAAAAGTAGCGGAGTCACCCCACGACGAATGTTTTGAACGCGTGAAGCCCAGATTCCTTGAGTTGTTCGAGAGACCGGTTGCCGCTCGACCGACCCTTGGGCGTAAAAGTCGCCACGACTGCGTTTCTTTCTCACGGGGATGGTACTTCGGTTTGATGGGACGACCGGATCGCTTTGATAGATCGCTTCGTGGAAATTGCGTTAGGGATGTCATTGCTGACCGTCCGTACTGCGATCCCATCGACTTATACCCACTTCTCTGGCAGCTGGCCGATTGTTTACCGTTTGTTCATCCCAATCGTGTTCGGAGCGAACGCTTGACGACGCCTCTGAGGTGTGAACCAAACAATCGCCCGGGTGTCAGCCATGTTTGTGAAGTATTCGATTCGCAGTGCGTTGCTGATAACAGCGATCATCACCGTCGGGGTATCGCAATGGGAGAGGCACGTCTGGCCCGTGCAACGCGAAATGCGAGTTGTCGACCAATTACAGGTTGACGGTGCCGAAGCGGTCACGGTGTCAGTCGTTCCGCCCGCGCTGAAGCAAATCGTTGCACCCACGGCGTTGCAGCGCAGTCGATCAATCCACTTAAAAACGCCGTGGGCTACCGTTGCATTTATCGATCAGCTCCACCAATTCGAAGACGTTCAGCGTGTCGTATTGGTTGGATCATCCGTGGATGCTGCCGCCGCGGCGACTGTACTGCAACGAGGTGTTTCGGATGTCCAACTGGACAGCACAGCGGTGACAGATCATGAATTAATTGAGTTGCGGCACCAGTATCCCAATGCGCGAATCGATCGGTCGTTTCAATGGGCGGTCGACTGCATCGACTCGGTCGGACGGTATCCATTTGGTTACGTAGACGATCCGCTTACGATCATTCGAGCGGTGAATCATTTTCGCAGCCTGGAAAAACCGCTGGTCATTGAGTCTTTGCAGCAATACGCTGTCACGCACAATGATTTTCAACAGTACAAGCTTCGTTACCTGATGCCGTTGGTATTTGAACGCTATGGATTTGATGGTTTGTCCGAGACAGATGACTTGTGTTGCGCGTGCCGTCCACATCACCTGATACGCTTTGATTCATTGAACGAATTGCTCGATCTCTTAGAAGAAGATGCAACAGAGCGAGGCGAATACGACCGGCTGCTCGGGACCGTTCTGCAAAGAATGCAACGGTCCGCGAACGAGCCACCTCCAAGATGTTTTCTCCGCCGGTCGTATGGAGCACGTGACGACTTGTACCTCGTCGGCGACATTCCTTTTTCGATTGACGGTTACGAGGGTCGCGGTTGCAGTGTGACCTCACCCCGCTCGACTGAGTTTCTGATTCGCTGCGCACAAAAACACGGTCGCTTGATCAATGTCCCGCTTGTGCCAACAGGAAACCCGTCCGACCTATCTGATCAGGTACTCCAGCAGTTTTCACAACGGACATCGGCAACCGATCGACGTATGTGCGTAGCCAAGCAGCAAATCGAAGCCGCCATCGACGGTTTGGTAGGACATCTTCCCGCCGGAGCTATCCGTCGCGATTTGCATTGGGACAGCGTGCGGCAAGTGTACCGACCGCAAAGGTGACGGTAGCAGCACACAGTCCCGCAACGCCGGTTCCCGTCGGCCACGAGGGAGTTGATAGACGGTCGCTACGAAGCGACCGGACAAGAAACTTCCCCCGAGCGGAATACTACGCGTACTGCTGTACGGATTGCTGTGCTGCGGTACCGATTCTGACCGTGCCTTACGCTTCTTGTGCTTGCACCATCCAGAGGTGCTTTTCCAGTTGGGCGGAGACGCCGATACAGAGATCTTCGCTGACCGGATCCAGATCGCCAAGTTCACTGATGGCTGATCGAAGAGAATCGATGGTAGCTTTCAACGCGTCGGCGACATTTCCCAACGTATCGGGCACCTTTTGGAAATCAGTCGGATAGGCGTCCAGCTTGCTGTCTTGGGCGACCGTTGACGAACGACCGTCGGGCGCGATTCCCAGTGTGTTGATTCGTTCGGCAACTTCATCACTCGCGGCGCGCACCGACTCGATGATCTCGTCTAACTGCAAGTGCACCGATCGGAAATTTGGACCGATCACGTTCCAATGGGCTTGTTTTAGCAACAACGCGAGATCGATCAGGTTGACCAAATTGGCTTGCAACAAGCAGGCCGTTTCGCTGCCAGCCTCGCTATCCAGAATGTCTCGTTTGAACGCTGTCTTCGTAGCCGTCGTCATCTCAGTGGTTCCTTTGTTGGAAATTCAGTTGTCTCGACAGAAGTGGTCGATAAGCGACCAAGTGAACGATCGAAAACCTCTCATCAGTCTCGGATCGGGTCGCAGTTGTCGATGTATTAATGGGAGCAAAGTCTGTGCCACTTGAGATTAAAAGCAGGCGAGCGGGTTTGGTGACGGCTGATAGACATCGGATTCGCAGCCGGTGGGAACCGGCCCTACCCGCATGCATCGTGATTGGAACGGCGATTGCATACTGACGCATCACACCATCAACATCTCCGATACCCATTCTTTCTCGGCATTCCCACCAATCGAGCCAAATCCATTGAACTCACCATTGAATCACGTCCCGTGTCCCAACTGCGGCAAAAAAGTCGATGACCGGGCACCCGCTTGCCCGCAATGCGGGGAGAAAATTTTTGTCAATGTGCCCGGTGATATCACGCCCACCAAACACCCACCGCTCGATGAAAACCGTCGCGACGACACAACCGGCTGACATTCCCGTTGGGCCCTAACCGACAGACGTTTACGAACCTTTCTATCGATACGAATCGAACTCAAAAGAGAAAAATGATGAGCAAGTACAGCGAAGGAAGTCCGGTGAAGTGGAAGTGGGGCGACGGATATGGGCACGGCAAGGTGCAGTCGTCGTTCACCAAAAAGGTGACTCGCAAGATCGACGGCACCGAAGTGACCCGGGATGGATCCGAAGACAACCCCGCCTACTACGTTGACGTCGAAGATGGCAACAACGTGTTAAAGCTGGAAAGTGAGTTGGAGAGCGACTAGTAGCATCGAGTCGTCAACGTCACCACCGGTCATAATCGATCCCGAAGTTGAATCAGTATTTTGGCACCGAGGGGTCGATCTGTTCGGACCAGGCGGCGATCCCGCCTCGCATGTTGTGAACATCGGTGAATCCGTTGTCGCGGAGTAATTGAACCGCTTTGGCGCTTCGTTTGCCCAACTTGCAATGCACGATGATCGAATCCTCTCGATTCAGTTCGTCCAGTCGATTGGGCAACTGACCGAGCGGTATTAATTGCCCGCCCAAATCACAGATCTCATATTCGTGCGGCTCGCGAACGTCCAGTAACGTGACCGACGCGGCCGAATTTAGTCGCTCGCGAACCTCCGCGGGCGTGATGTCCCAAGGGCTTTGTTGCTCGGCCTTCAACGCTTCGCTCGGGTTGTGATCACCGCTGGGAACACCACAAAACTCTTGATAGTCGATCAATTCACGAATCGAAGGGTTTTCCCCGCACACCGGACAATTCGGATCACGGCGGACTTTCATCTCACGAAACGACATGTCCAAGGCATCGAATAGCAGTAAACGCTCCGTCAGCGTTTCGCCGATTCCCAAAATGATCTTGATCGCTTCGGTGGCCTGAATCGTCCCGATGATTCCTGGCAGTACACCCAACACACCGCCCTCGGCACAACTTGGCACCGCTCCGGGTGCCGGCGGTTGCGGATAGAGACACCGATAACAGGGTCCACCCTTGTAACCGAATACGGAGGCTTGGCCCTCGAATCGGTAGATCGACCCGTAACAATTTGGCTTGCCCGTCAACACACAGACATCGTTGACCAGATAACGAGTGGGGAAGTTATCGGTACCATCAATGATCAGATCGTATGACTGAGCAATCTCGATCGCATTGCTGCTGGTAAACGCCGTGTGGTGTTGATCGATCTGGACATCCGGGTTGATGTCGGCAACGGTTTCCGCTGCCGACTGCACTTTGCTGCGTCCAACGTCTTTGGTGCCGTGGATGATCTGTCGCTGCAAATTGGAAAAATCGACTTGATCAACATCGACGATTCCCAATCGACCCACACCGACGGCGGCCAGATACATCGCCAGCGGTGAACCCAACCCGCCTGCGCCGACCATCAGCACCGACGCGGCGCGCAGTTTTTCTTGTCCTGCCCTACCGACTTCGGGCAACGTCAAATGACGTGCGTACCGCTGAATCTGCTCATGCGAAAGATCTTGCTGGCCCACGATCTAGCCCCCCGCCATTGCGGGAACAAGAAAGACTTCATCGCGACCACTCAATGGCGTCGCGCTGCCGCTCAAGTCGCGAATGTTCTGGTCATTGACGAACACATTGACAAACGAAAGCAGCTGACCCTGGTCATTGAGCAAATGCGATCGCAGGTCGGGGTAACGCTCCGTCAACGCATCGAGCAAATCGCCGACCGTGTCAGCGCCAAATTCGGATTCACGATCACCGCGGGTGTGGGCGCGAAAGACAGTGGGTATCTTGACTTTGGTCACGGCGATTTTTCCAAGGGCAATGATTGTAGAATGTCCTGAGCACTCGTCGCGATCAAATCAGCAATCGTGCGATCGGGATGCTCCTGCCGCCATGCTCGGCAAGCTAACAGTCCAACATAGTATCCGCAGCGATCCGGTGCGTCGGGAACCGAGGAGAGGGGCACGTTTAATTTCGTAAACGCGTTGACCGCCGATGCATCCTGGGAGTCAACCGAATCGGCGAACGCTTGCAAAATCGCATCGTGGTGCTGACTTGCCGCGTCCCACTGCGACCGAGTCCACATCATCAATTGGTGGTCCTGCAGATCCGGGTCGGTGACTCCCGTCAGATAGGTCGCCATCCCCTCATGGACCGATCGTTCGCCCAGCGTCTTACCAATTCTGCCTTGGAACGTGTGCCATGTTTCGTGAAGAATCGCGGCCTCCCAATTGTCACCCTCGGCCAACGCGGACAAATTCAAAATCACAATATGACGTCCGGTTCGACGATCTCGTCCTTCCATCGCCGCATTGGTCTGTTTTTGATAGCCGAAAGCTACCTTGTAGATCGGTGCCTTCGGCAACGCGCCGCCATTATTCTCGACGCAACTTCTGTACGCCGCTTGGATCTCCTCCGACAGGTTACGGCCCTGGTAAGCATCCAAGTGCAAACTCACGTGCGGATATTCCGCTTGCCCCAGCAGCAACTTGGCAAACCCACTTAAGTCGCTCATGCCAAAGCGACGGTACAGTTGTGCTTGGGGCGACATCCCAGCGGCTACCCACGCCGCCTGCGAACCGATTGGCTTGGATTTTGCCTGACGAACCAACTCCAGCAATTCCAAATCCAGTCGTAGTATCACCGGTTGATTTACTGGTGTTGTGTCGATCAATCGCAAATGCCGCGACATGATCTGCTGGTCAATCGATTCTTCTGCAATCAATTCAACGCCGGACAACGCGATTACTGAATACACGATCGTGATCAAGCCCCAACGGATCATCGGAGCTCTCCGCAGACGGGACAATCGTCTCGACGCGAAACCCGCATGCTCTGAAATTCCATATCGCGCAAGTCCAATCGGATAAGCCGTCCCGCGAGTGACTCGCCGATTCCCGCGATGACCTTGATCGCTTCCATCGCCCCCATGCAGGCGACGGTTCCCGAAACCGCCCCAAACACAGGGAACTGTCGTTTCCACGTCGGCGGATTCTCCGGCCAGATACACTGCACGCAGGGTGACTTACCTGGGATCACCGTCGTGATGTGAGCTTCCAATTCATACATTGCGCATTCGACCAACGGTTTGTTTTGCAAAACCGCTTGTCGATTCATGGCAAATCGTTCGGGGAACAACGGCGCACAGTCCACGATCAAATCACACTGCTGGACCAGATCGGCCGCGTTCTCTTCGTTCACATTTTCACCCACTGCAACAATTTCCAGCCGCGGATTCAAATCCAGCAGTCTCCGCTGGATTGAATCGATCCGTGGTTTGCCCAGAGCATCGTGGGTCATCAGTAACTGTCGATTCAAATCACTTGGTTTGATGTTGCCTGCATGAGCCAAAACCAATTTGCCAATCCCCGCAGCCGCCAATTCGTAGGCGACGACACTGCCCACGCCGCCGACGCGTGAGACCATCACGGATGCATTCTTGAGTTTCTCTTGGCCAGCTTCGCCGAAATCGGGCACCCACATTTGCCACTGATAAGTTGCACGTTCTTCGTCGGTCAACGGCTTCGATGGCATGTTGCAAAAAAGATGTATTCGAAGGAAGCGTCAATGCGACGCAGATGATTTGGATTCGGATTGGATCGTCGTTAGCAGACGCTGCAGTTCCGCGACCACTTCGGGGTGATCGTCCCAGACGTTTTTTGTCTCCGCAGGATCATCTTGTAAATGATACAGTTGCCCCGCTGGTCCGCCGACCTTTGCAACGTCAATGTCTCTTGGAAATGTAAATCCACCGGATCCGCGATGAGGGATCATTTTCCACGGACCACGACGAATCGCAAACACACCCCACAGCGAATGGTGGACAGCAAAATCACGGACGACTTGGTTTGGTTGGGCGTCCAGAAACGCGGGCATTGCGTTGCGGCTATCGCTGGCCACGCCGTCAGGCAAATCGTCGTCAACGATAGCC
This sequence comes from Pirellulaceae bacterium, assembly GCA_013002105.1. Next base: position 7,832 of record JABDKS010000153.1, read on the forward strand.
GCGCAGGTTGCCATCAGATCGGTCAATTCGATCAATTCATTGGACGTTGTCCCGGCCGGTGTCTTCCCCGGCCAGCGGACCAAGAACGGCACACGATGTCCGCCCTCCCAAATATCGGCTTTGGTGCCGCGCAGGTGCGCGTTGCCTTGATGGCCAAATTGCTGAACGTACGCTCCCCTGCCCCGGACTTTATAAAAGCGCACGTCATCGGCTTCCACTGGCTCCCAGTAGTGATACAAACCGCCGTTGTCGGACGTAAAAATCACAAGCGTATTATTTGCCTGGTCCGTACGATCGAGCACCTCCAAGATGGCACCGACGAAGGCATCGGTTTCGACGACGAAGTCCCCATAATGTCCCGCACGACTGGTGCCCAAAAACTCTTCGTTGGGAATCACCGGCAGGTGTGGCGAGGTTAATGGTGCATACAAAAAGAAGGGCTGGCCGGGTTTCTCGGCGGCACTATTCTTGGTGGCGCGACGCTCAATGTAGCCGACCGCTTCGCCGGTCAACCGCGGCATCACACTGGCGATCGTAAAATCTGCCGAGCGAACGCCTTCGTCGACCGCGATGAATTCGGTGCGGATTTTCGGTTGATTGATCGTGGGCAGACAAACGGGGCGATCGTTTTCGATAAAACAAAACGGTGACATATTCAGCGAAGCGGAAATGCCGAAGTACCAATCGAAGCCGCGCTCGGTCGGTCCGCCTGTAATAGGCACGGTGTAGTCAACGTCTCGACCGGCACGTGGCGGGCTGTTGCGATCGATCGACACGGCGGGCACGCGATCGCCACGCTTGTCATGCCACTGCATTCCCAAATGCCACTTCCCAACGCAACCGCAGTGGTATCCGTTCTGAGCGAGCAGCGTCGCAACCGTCGATTGATCCTCTTGGATCAGCGGCGGATCAAGACCGTCCAGTACGCGATATTTCAGCCGCGTCCGCCAACAATATTGTCCTGTCAAAATCCCATAACGCGTAGGGGTACAGACCGCCGACGGCGTGTGGGCATCGGTGAACCGCATTCCTTCACGGGCCAAGCGATCAATATGCGGCGTTGTGATTTTGGATTCGCGGTTGTAGCAACTGACATCCCCGTATCCCAAATCATCCGCCAGAATGAAAACGATATTCGGAGGTCTCGAATCCGTCGCGGTTGGTTCAACAGCGATTGACTTCGTTGCCGCCGAAGAGAGAGAGACCACTACGCAGACCAGTACCAGTGACAAACGCGACAATGACGGCAATGGGTACATACGAATCGGCAGCTTGGGACACGCGTAATTGAACGATACGAAGTTTAGTCTCTCCGGAGTCGCCGCGTGGACGGCCAATGCACCGCAAGAACGCCGCGGGGGATCCTGGTGTAATAGAAACTGCGACAACGGGGTTACCAGGCCGTTAAACTGTTGGCGTCGCTACCACTGGGCCGTGTTCGACGATTTCGCAACCGCCTCCACCTAATACTTCGCACAAAGCACATGTATTCGTTCCCTCGATTCGCTCTTTTATCGACATTCGTCCTGACCCTATGCTCCTTTATCTCCGCCGCAGACGACGCGCCGGCCAACAGTGAGCTGGTCGTCGACGAGTCTTTCGACAAAGCCGAGCTGGGAAAAAAATGGCATGTCAACACGGGCAATTGGTCGATCCAAGAGGGCGTGTTGCGTGTCAGCGAAGTCGCCGCTGACAAGCATTCGGCAGCCGCACGTTACGCGGTCGAAACGGACAACGCCGTATACCAGTTGCGGTTTCGCCTGATCAACAAAGCAAAGATGTTTCACTTCGGCTTTGATCCCAAACCTGGCGAGCTGGAAAAAAAGGGGCACCTGTTCTCGGTGATTGTTACGCCGACGTCATGGAAAATCATGAAACACATCGATAAGGCCCGCCCCAAAGAGGCCCCCAACGAGACACTTGTCGAGCAAGAACGGAAATTCGAGCTGGGTCAGTGGTACACGCTGCGAGTGACCACCTGGGGCCAATTCGTCAACGCAAAGATTGACGATGAGGATCCGTTGAAGGCGGCGCATCCGACGTTCGGTGTCAAAAAACCAACCCTCGTGTTCCGCTGCATCGGGGACGGTGTCGAGATCGATGACATCAAAGTCTGGCAGCAAAATCGTTGATATCCATGGCCGTCGCTGCTGCTGACCGTAGCGACGGGATCGGAACCTGCAGCGCGTTGTTTCTCAAACACGAAATTGCCGGGGCTTTTGAACCCATTTTGGCCGCCGGAATGCCGATCCCGCCTCCGGTCAACCTGATATTGTGGTCGCGTCGCCCGATCGCACTTATCCCCAATCGCAAGATTTCAGTGCTCGACATTGGCCTGTTCCCTACGTGATAATTGAGGAATTCCCAATCGCAGGACTTTCGGCTTTCGAGAACCCATTGCATTGTCAACCAACCCCGATTCAAACCTACCCCATCCACGATCCCGCCCCTGGAGACTTCGATGCTACGTTGCCTGACTGTTGCCGCTCTCGTTGTAATGACCTTGCCAGCGATGGCAGACCAGACCTCCAAGACGGTGCCCGCCCCATCACCTGATTTAAAACCGATCTTTAATGGCACCGACTTAAGCGGTTGGGACGGCGATCCCCGACTTTGGTCAGTGCGTGACGGAGTGATCCATGGTGAAACGACACCCGAAAAGGTGGCCAAAGGAAATACGTTTCTCATCTGGAAGGGCGGCGTCCTGAAGGATTTTGAACTCCGAGTTTCATTCCGCTGCAACGCAACCAATAACTCCGGAATTCAGTACCGTTCGGCCCATCTAACCGAAGGCAAAGCGGCGAGCAACAAATGGGTCCTCAAAGGCTATCAGCACGAAGTGCGTAACGAAGAAGATTTTCCTAACGTTCCCGGTTTCATCTACGACGAAAAAGGAAAACGCGGACGCATCTGCATGGTGGGTGAACGGGCGGTCTGGAATGCGGACGGAAAGAAAGTCCTCGACAACACGTTGGTCGATCAAAAGCTCTTCAAAGAACTAATGAAGGTCGATGACTGGAACGAGGTCGTGATCATTGCCAAAGGCAACCACATTCAACATTATCTGAATGGCCATTTGATCCTGGACTTCACCGACAAGCATCCCGAAATGGCACTCTCCCAAGGGGTATTGGGTCTGCAGTTACACGCCGGCAAACCGATGTGGGCTGAATTCAAAGACATTCAATACCGAGAAATCAAATAGGCTGTCACGCCATCTCACGGCCCCATAAGTCATGACATCCATAAGTCATGACATCCATAAGTCATGAAATCCATAAGTCATGAAATCTAGAAGTCATGAAAACTGCAAGCCATGACAAGCGGAAGAATCCTCGGTATCGCAACGCGAAACAAATCGCGAGCCGCCATGCGGCTACATCAGCAGATTGACGTGACTGTCGATCACGGTCTCGACGGCGACTTTCGTGGTCGTCGCGGACCGCGGCAAGTCACCGTTCTTTCTGAACATGCCTGGCAATCAGCCTGCCGTGAACTTGGAACCGAACTGTCCTGGACGACTCGCCGAGCGAATTTGCTGGTCGATGGTTTGGATTTGATGCACTCAACTGGCGCGATCTTGCAAGTCGGCGATGTGACTCTGAAAGTCACCAGCGAAGCCGACCCGTGTCAGCGCATGAACGAATCGTCGCGGGGGTTGATGGACGCGTTGACACCGCAATGGCGTGGCGGCGTATGCTGCCAAGTCATCCGAGGCGGAATCATCCGCGTTGGTGATGTCGCCACGGTGCAAGCGTCCGCTGACGTGCAAGCGAACTGAACTCAATCACAACTCGATCGACCTGACTACCTGGTCCGTCATTCGTTGACTGTAGGGCGTCAGTTTTTGGTGACCGGGACACCAACCGAGCAAGAACCGGTGAAAGTCCGCCCAAGCAAACGGAAACAGTTCTCGCCATGCGGATTCCACCTCGATCACATCCACGGATTTTTGGTTCGCGATCAGACGTGTCGATAGTTCGGAAAAATAGTCGTCCAGCAGTTCGGATT
>JABDKS010000159.1 GCA_013002105.1 Pirellulaceae bacterium
GTTGTCGTCAATCGCGTTTTGCAAATGAAGGGCAAAACCGATGGCTACGACGCCAACGCCGAAAAGTATTGCGACCTGGTCGACGCCGGTATCGTCGATCCAACCAAAGTCGTTCGCACCTCATTGACCAACGCAGCCAGCGTGGCAGCCCTGTTGCTGACGACCGAATCGTTGGTCGCAGAGATCCCTGTCGACGATGACGATGACGGTGGCGATCACCATCACGATCATGGCGGCGGCATGGGTGGCATGGGCGGAATGGACATGGGTGGCATGGGAGGAATGGGTGGCATGGGCGGAATGGGCGGCATGATGTAAGCCGTTGATTCGCTCAGCGATTCAGCTCGCTTTGCCTCAGTCGAAATTCAGTCGATTCGATCCGAGTCGACACACAACCAAATTTTTCAACACACCAGATAAGAAGAAACCTAACCATGGCAAAACTAAATCTCCGACCCTTGGACGATCGCGTTGTTGTTCAGCCCGAAGCAGCGGAATCGACGACTGCAGGCGGCATCGTCCTGCCCGATTCGGCTCAAGAAAAACCCCTGCGCGGCAAAGTGGTTGCAGTGGGCCCCGGCAAGTTGCTTGATAGCGGCAACCGTGGCGAACTGAGCGTGACCGTTGGCGACGTCGTGATCTATGGCCGTTACGGCGGAAACGATATCGAGGTCGACGGCAAGGATGTCAAGATTCTCCGTGAGAGTGACATCCTGGCAAAGGTTCTCTAAGAGCTCCTTTCGCCTCCGAACCCAAAACAACCACCATTTCTATAGAGGAATCCTCTCGTGGCTAAACAACTTTTATTCGACGACCACGCACGTGCTCGGATGTTGGCCGGTGTTGAGAAACTGGCCAAAGCCGTCGCTGTGACGATGGGACCAACCGGCCGCAACGTCATCATCGACAAATCCTTTGGCGGTCCGACCGTCACCAAGGACGGCGTCACGGTTGCCAAGGAAATTGAACTCGAAGATCGTTTCGAGAACATGGGCGCCAAACTCGTGATGGAAGTCGCTCAGAAAACCAGCGACTTGGCTGGTGACGGAACGACCACCGCGACCGTTCTGGCACGAGCGATCTTCAAAGAAGGATTGCGAAACATTGTCGCCGGCAGCAATCCAGCAGCGATTCGCCGCGGGATCGACAAAGGCGTCGAAGCTGCCAGTGCAAAGTTGATCGAGATGTCCAAGAAGGTCAACAATCGCGAGCAAGTCGCCAATGTTGGTGCGATCAGTGCTAACAACGATCAGGCGATCGGCAATCTGCTGGCTGATGCACTTGAGCGTGTCGGTAAAGACGGTGTGATCACGGTCGAAGAAGGCAAAAGCCGTGACACCGAAGTCAATTACGTCGACGGAATGCAGTTCGACAAGGGCTACATCTCGCCGTACTTCATCAACGATCCAAGCACGATGGAAGCGAACTTGGAAAACGCGTTGGTGTTGTTGTACGAAAAGAAGATCAGCAACATTCGTGATTTGGTCCCGCTGTTGGAAAAGACGGCTCAAACCGGTCAGCCATTGTTGATCATCGCCGAAGACGTGGATGCGGAAGCATTGACGTTGTTGGTCGTTAACAAACTGCGTGGCACATTGAATGTTTGTGCCGTCAAGGCTCCCGGTTTTGGCGATCGCCGCAAAGCGATGCTCGGTGACATCGCGACGTTGACCGGCGGAACGCTGATCAGCGAAGACCTTGGTATCCAATTAGAAAATGTCACGTTGGAACAACTCGGTCGTGCCAAAACGGTAACGGTCGACAAGAGCAGCACCACGATGATCGAAGGTGGCGGCAAACGGGTCGACGTCGATAAGCGTGTCGCACAAATTCGTGCTCAGATCGAGCAGACCGATAGCGAGTACGACAAGGAAAAGTACCAACAACGCTTGGCCAAGTTGGCCGGTGGTGTTGCCGTCATCAGCGTCGGTGCAGAAACCGAAGCTGAAATGAAGCAGACCAAGGCTCGTTTGGAAGACGCTTTGCACGCAACACGTGCTGCGTTGGAAGAAGGTATTCTGCCAGGTGGCGGTGTCGCTTTGGTCCGCTGCCACGAAGCGGTCGAAGAAGCGAAAAAGAAGGCGAAGGGCGACGAAAAAATCGGCGTCGATATCGTCTTGGGAGCTTTGGATTCCCCGATGCGTCAGATCGCCGACAACTGCGGTATCGACGGCAGCGTTGTGGTCGACGAAGTCAGCCAAAAGGGCACGAACATTGGGTTCAATGCTAACACCGGTGAATACGGTGACATGCTCAAAGAAGGCGTGATTGATCCCGTGAAAGTCGCCCGCACGGCCCTGGCAAATGCCGGTAGCATTGCCGGATTGCTGTTGACGACCGAAGCCTTGGTCACCAACTTTGAAGCCGAGGACAAAGAGAAGCGACCTGTCGAAGGCGTTGTGAGCTAGCGTGCTTCGGTAGCGACTCATCAGACCGACGCGAAACGGGTCGCTCGCCACTGGCTTGCGACCCGTTTTCATTGGATCAGACAGATATTTTCAATCAGGCAACGCTCGCGACTTTGGGCCTATCCGAGAAAAGGGTCTGACCCTCTGCGTCGAGGCTTTCCCCACCCAGCGAAACGAACTCACCTCCAAAGGGTTAGACCCCTTTCGGTAAGGCTTTTTTTCTCCACTGCAACCCGCACCCATCATGGCTGATAAACGCGACTACTACGAAGTTCTCGGAGTCGATCGGAGTGCGTCCAAACCGGAGATTGATCGGGCGTATCGCAAATTGGCGATCAAGTACCACCCCGATAGTTGTCGCGACGACGACGCGGTGGAAAAGTTTAAGGAAGCCTCCCAGGCATACGAGGTCCTGAGCGACGGCGGTAAGCGTGATCGCTACGATCGATTCGGCCACGCCGGTGTCGACGGGTCAACTCATCAATTCAACGACGTCGAAGATATCTTCGAAGCATTTGGCGATTTGTTCGGCGGTGGCGGCGGAATTTTTGGCGATCTGTTCGGCGGTGGCGGCGGTGGTCGGGGTCGCGGCGGTCGTCGCTCGCGACGCGGAAGCGACATTCGCTGTAACGTGACGCTGACGCTCGAAGAAGCCGCGCGTGGGACCAGCAAAGACATTTCGTTTCGCCGTCGGGTGCGTTGCGAGCCGTGCAATGGCAGCGGCGCCGCTCCGGGTAGTCAGCCGGTTACCTGCAACACCTGCGGCGGTCGTGGGCAGGTGATCCAAAGTGCCGGCATCTTGCGCGTGCAAACGGCTTGCCCCAATTGCAGCGGAACGGGTCAGCAAATCAGTCAGCCCTGCGACGACTGCCGCGGTAGTGGATTGCAGAACGAAAAGGCGGAATTAACCGTCGAAATACCGGCCGGCGTGGACGATGGCATGCGTGTGCGTGTGCCCGGCGAAGGCGAAGCGAGTCCCGATGGAGGTCCCACCGGTGACTGCTACTGCTTTATCTCCGTTCGCGCTCATGAATTGTTCAAACGCGACGGCAGTCACCTGATTTTGCAACTGCCGATTTCATACAGCCAAGCCGCTTTGGGCGCCGAGATCGAAGTGCCGACATTGGATGGGCCCGAAAAACTGGAAGTCAATGCGGGTACGCAAAGTGGTGATGTCTTTACGCTCAAGGGCAAAGGTGTTGTCGATCCACGTGGCGGCCGAACGGGCGATTTACTGATTCAAGTTTTTATCGAAGTCCCCAAGAAAGTTTCGGCCGAACAGGAACGATTGTTGCGGGAACTTGCTGAATTGGACCACGAC
>JABDKS010000166.1 GCA_013002105.1 Pirellulaceae bacterium
GCCTTGCGCCGGAATCAAAATCCCATTGACCGCGCCACCGACCCTGGACGTACTTTTGGTTGTACGGACGCCACGCCGCAGGACCAAGCCACATGTTCCAGTCAACCACGTCGCGGGACGGTAACGGTTCAGCAGGTAACCACGTGTTGTCCAGAACTGGAACATAAACAGACGCATGCATCGTATGAAGATCGCCAAGCTTTCCCGAATGAACCAGCTCCACGGCATCACGAAAATTCGGAACGCTACGCCGCTGAGTTCCGGCTTGAAAAATTCGCTTCTCGCGATGAATCGTATCCGCCAACCGCTGGCAAGCATCGATCGTAATTCCGCAGGGTTTTTCGCTGTAAACGTCCTTGCCCGCTTCCGCAGCCAGAATCGAAGCGTCCGCATGCCAGCGATCACCCGTTGCGATCAACACCGCATCGATGTCGTCACGTGACAGTAATTCGCGAAAGTCTTGATAGAGCACGCAATCGTTGTTGGCGTAGCTTTCATCCACCAGTTTCTTACCCGCATCGCGCCGACTCGCTTGAACATCGGCAATCGCCACGCAGCGAATATCGTCGAACTGTAACATCGACTTCAGGTCATAAGTGCACCGAGGCCCGATACCGATCACGCCTAACGACAGCTTATCACTCGGCGCGGTCGTGCCCTCCGCCCCAACCACCTGCGATGGCAAGATCGTTGCCAACGACACCGCACCGGCAGCACTCGCCGACTTCGCCAGAAACTCGCGCCGCGTTTCAGGATTTGCTTTTGCCATCGACTTCACTCCGGTGGGTTCTGAGATGGAGACACAGATTGGGAACCAAATATCATAAGCGAAAGCCGGCCCTCTGACGGCGGACGGGTCAGACCGTTTCTCGGCCACGCGAATTCTCCGTCACGCACAGGAATCGATTCCAGGCCGCAAGCCATGAATCATTCGCCGCCAGCAGCAGTTTTGACACAGCCCCAACTCTTGGTGTCCCAACTCTTGGTTTCCCGATCTCTCGCCTGGCTTGTGTTCCGCCTGGAGGCCACCGACTGAATTTCGTCCGACGCGGGCACGCGATTCGCGTTGAAGAACGTCCATACCCAAAGCAGTGATGAAACGAAGAAAAGATCAAGACCACGTGCGAGATTGCACGCCATTCCGACTCGATGTGCGGATTTGCTCGCATAATCGCGAACAATTTCGCGGGAGAAACAAGTTCTGTGGAAAACGATGCACAACCGATTGATTTTGGCACAGTCAAAGAACATGAACTCGGCGAAATCGTCAAACGACGACGCGAAGCGAACGTGGCGTCGGAAAGAGACGCCGACGGACACAACAAGTCACCCGAAAGCGATTTGGTTGGACTAGCACTTTCGGGCGGGGGCGTTCGATCCGCCAGCTTCAATTTGGGCGTGCTGCAATCCCTTTACCAAAAGGGAATTCTACGGCACGTCGATTATATGTCGACTGTTTCGGGCGGCGGTTACGTTGGCAGCAGCCTTTCGTCACTCGCGCTCCACCCGGAGACGGAGTTCAATTGGAAAACCGAGGATCAATCGAGCTCCAATGGCGACGAAGACGCGACCGAGCAACCACACGATCAGTGGCCCCTGACGCCAAAAGAAGACGGCAGACAGCCCTCGCGGGTTTTGGAACTGATCCACGGTGGTCACTACCTTCGCAGACCACTGATTTTCTTGAATCGATACTTGGTCGGCGTCTTGCTGACGAACGTTGTGGCATTGAGCTTGGTCTTCGCCGTGGCGGCGTTGGCAGCATGGATGTTTCGATACCTGGACCATACCTGGATGATCAACTGGCTCTTTGCGCTCGGTTTTCAAGGCGACATTGGCCGAGCGTTCTTTCCGATGACGTTCTTCTTTTTCATGTGGCTGGTGATGTGGGCCATCTCCTATTGGCGCAGCGGAGCGCAAGCCGAGGGTCGTGTGGCACGGTGGTTCATGACCTTGACCATCGTCTCGCTGTTGCTTGCTTGCGCGGCGCTATTGGGCACTGGCGACGTCAGCCTGACGCATCTACGTGACAACTACGGAATCGAACCACCCTCGGATATGGTGCGGCTAATCGGGGGAGAACTCAAAACGTACTTCGTGATTGGATTGGTGATTGCGTTGATTCCCTATCTAAGAATCAAGGATTTGATTCGTAGCGGAACGCGACCTCGAACCGCCGTCGAAGGCTGGGTCTTTGGAATTGCCAGCCGAGCGCTTCTGTACGGTATCCCACTTTTGATTTTTGGTTGGCTGGCACGTGAAAACATCTCGCACTTCAACGAAAACCGCACCCAGACGCGACACGCACAAGTATTTAACACTCAGCACGACTTTGTACCTCTCGATTTTCGCGACTGGTCTGGAACGTGGCAGGAGATCGAACTCCAAGCGACCGAACTGAGTCAATCCGAGGAGAATGGCCGGTTTGCCGTCAGCCGTCGGATTTGGGATTCAGTCAATCACACCGACGTCGCGGAGTCGCGAACACTGCTGAAAGAGCTATCCGATTTTGACCGCGAGGCCTCGTTGCTGAAACGATGGTTACTCTATGTCGGCTACGCGATTACACGTCAAAGTAATGCGGTAACCGATCAATTCGAGCGGCGAGAGGATTACTTGACGTTGCGAAGAAGCATCTGCAACGACCTGACGGAAACGATTTTAAGCGACCCGGGTTTTTACAAGGAATTTCAACATGCCGATTCGGCACTTGCCATCGAACTTGCAGGCATGTCCAGTGAAGCGAAAAACAAGCGACTCAACAACATCGAGGGACTTTACGTCGAAGCGCAGCACCTCGAAAAGAAAGTAGACAACCTCGCCGACGGCGGCCTGGCGTTCAATGATTGGCGCTCACAACGCAATGAATTGCTCCATCGCTTGGACGTCAGCCAAGAGTCCGGCGTCACCGAAAACGTGATGCAAACGCGCGAAAAGCTGGGCGACTTGATGCGGATGTCCGGGGGCGAATACGCCAAACTGGAAAACGAGATTAAATCACTCAACTGGCAATTGATGCTTAACTACTGGGGTGACCGCTTCTCACCCAAATCAACGGTCTACGCAATGGTTTGTTTGCAAGCCGACCAGGCGACGCGGTGGAATTGGTTCCTCTGGTCCCTGGGTTTCTTCTTGTTGTCATCGTGCGTGGTCAACATGAACTCGACATCGCTGCATGGTTTTTACCGCAACATGCTTTCGAAGATGTGGATCACGGAATGTCCGGGTATCGGACGCCGAATTCCCCTGGCCAGACTCGAGACGGTCGCCCGTGGCGCGCCCTACCACTTGATCGCAGCAACGGTTCACTTGATCGGACGACGACGGCGAACCGATCGATCGACGACCGACAGTTTCGTCTTTTCTCAGTTGTTTTGTGGGTCCAACCGCACTGGATATGTCCCCACCGAAAATTATATGAATGGACGCTTCGATCTCTCCAATGCGATGGCTCTGTCCGGGGCGGCGGTCAGCCCCACGCAAGTGCAAAACCCTCTGCTTGCCGTTTTATTGATGCTTACTAATTCGCGTTTGGGGCAATGGCTTCCTAATCCTGGACACAAAGCCGTTGCGGGGGCTTGGCTGGATAGAATCATCTCTTGGTTTTCACCGGTTCCGCTACGCTTGATCCTGGGGGCGTTACAAAATGCGGAACAGCGCAACTACTGTTTCGTCTCCGACGGCGGCCACCACGAAAACTTAGCTTTAGAGCCCCTCCTGCTACGCCGTTGTCGGCTAATTATCGCGTCGGATGTTACCGGTGACAGCGAATATGAATTCCGCGACTTCATTCGATTGCTGCGACGCATGAGATTTGAACATGGAATTCGCATTGTCGGAATCAACGGTCGCAACAGCGGTGTTCCATTGGACAAACTCACGCCCGAACGTCTCCAACCGGACAGTTTTATTGATGCAACAGAAACCGATTTGGCAAACCGCTTGTCAGTTTCTAATTTCGCCGCATCGCACTATTTCATCGTCCGTATCTGCTATCCCGACGATGGACCCACCGGATCGCCACGCGAAGGATGGCTGATTTATCTAAAGCCAAATTTCACAGGCGATGAAGCCGTTGATTTGACTCGCTACCAACTGGAGGATCCGGCTTTTCCCCACGATCCAACCAGCGACCAATTCTACGACCCCCAAAAGTTCGAATCCTATCGGCAACTTGGATTCCATATCTCCAACACGATGTGCTACGAACAATTTCAAGGGTATCGCCAGTTCGACAAAAACGTTTCAATGAGCCAATGGTCGCCCGCAAACTTGCAGTCGACACAGCAGGGCGACGCACCGGACGAAGCGATTGCCGAGGACAGTAAGCCTTGTAAGAACAGTTCCTCCAATCGCGACAACGCGACCAAATCATCAAAACCAGTTAAAAAAGGCCAACCGCGGTGAGCAACTCTGTCGACGGATTCGAAGAAACCCGGACACGAAGTCTCACCAAAACTGTTTCCTGGCGCTGCTGCGCTGTGCTGAACAGTTTTACGATTCTTGTCGTGACCCCGACCAGTCGTCCCATCGTCAACGCGATTGCGATGAATGTCACCGGATTCTGTGTCTTCTATTTTTTCGAGCGAATCTGGAATCAGGTTGCCTGGGGTCGGCTCCCGAAAAAACAAGATCTCTGATTGCCGATGTGTTTGCTGCATCACCCTTTTCGAGCCGGCAAAGCCCTGCGTCGTTCGAGCCGCAACTTTCGGACGATCTCCAGCTTTCGACCCGACGACAGCTGCGCACAGCACATCTCGCTTGTCGCTGATGGGACGTGGATATAAGATCAATGTGACTGCAACGCGGCGAATAAACACCAAACAAACTTGGGCGTGTCATGAAAGTTGTTCCCTGGACAATCGTCTGTATCGGGTTGTTCCTGGTAGCGGCATCCCCGCAATCTGGATGGTCC
>JABDKS010000177.1 GCA_013002105.1 Pirellulaceae bacterium
CGTTTTTTGCGTTTATCATTTTCAATGCGACCGTCGTATTTGGTCCGGCACTCTACCGCATCATAGCGATTCCGATCTTTTTCGCGCTGCTTTTGTCTCGGCGAATGAAGCAAAATCCGTGAGCCACTCGACGCCGCTCGCATCGGAGTTCCCGCCAACGATGAAAATTGATTCAACCTAAAGTTGCCATCACGCTCCGTCGTGATGTAGCCCGACTTTGTGTGTGACTACAGTAAAGACTTGGTCGGAGTGTTGGCTGACAAGTTGACGCTTGTTACTACGGCCCGAATGGTTCGGGACAGACGGCTTTTCGGTCGGGCTTCGCCACGGCGGAGCGTGACGGCTACTTTCATCGGAGCACTGACTGCTCCAGGGAAGGTCGACCGGCGTGCACAGACCTAGAATGCTGATATATCTACGAACATTTTGTGCGGTAGCTAAATACCGATTGACTTGAACAGTTAAAATCGATTCCCACAATCTTCCCGGTCTTCGATCAAGACAATGGCATGATGAAATTTTATTGGCTACCACTGAGTCTGCTTGCCGTTTCCGTTGGTTCTGCGCAGGCACCCGGTAACGTACCGGATGGCTGGACGACCGATTCGCCGCGCAAGGAAATCTCGCCTACCTTTTCTCGCATCGTCAATTCGGGTGAAAACCAAAGGTCCCTCTTGAAGATCGCGTCCGGTGCCAAACCCGGAATGATGGGTTCCTGGAATAAGACAGTGCCGGTCGTTGGTGGAAAGCACTATCGGTTCGCCGCAGCACGCAAAACCAGCGGCATGGACCTACCACGTCGCGGCGCGATCGCGAGACTGATTTGGCTGGACCAAAACGGTTCCAAAGTCCCGCGGGCCGATCCTACGTTCGCGTCTTATCGATCCGGCCAACGACCGATCGCGGAACCGGAATTTCCTAATCCGACATCGACTCGCGAGGATGGGTGGATCGAATTGACCGGCACCTACGTTGCGCCACCCGATGCGACACAGGTCAGAATCGAATTGCACATGCGGTGGGCGCCGCCCCATGCCTCGGTAACTTGGACGATGCCGACGTTGGTAACGGTCGACGCGCCGCCACCACGATTGGCACGCCTTGCTACCGTGCACTTTCAACCTCGCGATGGCAAAACACCCCAAGAGAAACGCGAACAATTCGCCGGCCTGATTGCCAAAGCCGCCGAGCAAGACGCAGATTTGGTCGTGTTACCCGAGACGCTTACCTACTACGCAAGCGGTAGCGATTACGCCAATGTGGCGGAACCGATTCCGGGCGCATCGACCGACTACTTCGCCACATTGGCTAAACGACACGATCTTTACATCGTGGCTGGATTAATCGAACGGGACGCCCATTTGATCTACAACGTCGCCGTCCTGATCGGACCTGATGGCGACATCGTAGGCAAATATCGAAAGGTGACGCTGCCGCGCGGCGAGATCGAGGCGGGCGTGATGCCGGGTGACGAGTATCCCGTATTCGATACGCGTTTTGGCAAAGTTGGCATGATGGTGTGTTACGACGGATTCTTTCCCGAAGTCGCACGTGAACTCTCCAACCGTGGTGCCGAAGTGATCGCATGGCCGGTGTGGGGGTGCAATCCCATGCTGGGTGCGGCGCGTGCATGCGAGAATCATGTCTATGTCGTCAGCAGCACCTACACCGACAAGTCATCGGACTGGATGATCAGCGCGATTTTTGGCCACGACGGCAAACCGATTGTACAGGCCGACGATTGGGGCACGATCGCGATCACCGAAGTCGACTTGAACCGACCCATGCACTGGCATTCGCTGGGTGATTTCAAGGCCCAAATCCAAGCTCATCGCCCCCGATTGTCGCCTGTACCCTAGCGGATCCGGCCCGGCAAATTTCGTAGCGTTGACGGCTACAATGCCCTAGTGACGGCGAGCCGCTTGCTTTGCTCCCCTGCCCTACCCTTCTGGTTTTCCCACTGCCATGCTCCGAATCGCTACTCTCGGCGGCATTTTGACC
>JABDKS010000212.1 GCA_013002105.1 Pirellulaceae bacterium
ACAATGCCGGTGATTAGTCCGGCCGCGACAGGGACTCCCGAGGCGATCGTAATGCCATGCAGAGTGGTAACGCAACCAGGAATACAACGATGGAGGCGAGTACGTCCTTCCTGATGTGGGGATCGGAATCGGTTTTCTCACCAATCGGTTTCTTGCCATTAACGATTTGTCTCGCCGCGGCTGTAAATGAATCCCAATCAATTTCCGACGTGATCTGCTCGCTAGCTAGTTAGCATGTTGGCTATGATTTGTTCGGTGTGCGTCACCGCCTGGTCGAATGATGCCCGGTGCAAGCAACTTGGCGGAGACCGTCAACTTGGAAATTTGTTGGCATTTTGCAAGCGTCGATCAGGGTGGACAACTGTTCGCCGCGAGTGTGCCTCCGTTTGCAAGCGCGGAACGCCACGGCTTCGGATGATTCTGTGTCTTCAACCAACGTCTCGCATGGTATCATTCCACGCGCATCACAAACGGGCAACGCACCACGGTCGTTTCTGCCCCTAAAACTGGCAATCAGTTTGTTGTCGATTCATTGGAAAACACTCATCTTCCAAGGCTTGTTTACGTTCATTGAATACGTCATTGTCGTGGCAAGATTCCTCCAGTTGTGACGATGACTGATTAAATTCATTGGCAAACACCGTGCCTAACTGGCGGTTCAGCAACGAATATTTCCCGGCATGCAAGGAAAGTACATTCATGAAATAAATGACATCTCAATTTGCGTATCTGTTTCGCAAGGGAGGGAACAAATGCAACTCTGTATTGCTACTGGGATTCTTTCTGGTGCTGGTATCGCTGACCACGCTACGCAGCATCGTTTTTCATTACATCATGATGGCCGAAGGCCAGCGGAAAACCTTGATCAAACAGTTTTATTGGACGATGATAGTGATGTCGACCTTGGCCTTACGTGACATCATGTTTCACACGGACCTGAGAAGACTTTTCTCGCTGGTCGTGCTGTTGACGGGGATCATTTTCCTGCTGATCCTTCTACCGTTTACCTTCATTCAATTTTTCTGTGCGCCGTGGCTCGAGGCGCAAGTGGCAACGCGTACGCCGCGCGAGCTGCCGCCTGAAACAGAACGGCATGTGATTCTCACCGTTTCCGACCCTGTTTCGATTGCCTTGATCCGGAAGCTCAGGCGGTTTACTACGATTACGTGATACTAATTGCGGACACCAGCCAGGCGGTTCGTCTGGCCGATCACGGGTTTCTTGTCGTGGTCGGAGAGATCGACGACCCGGAGACGTATCGCCATGTAGAGGTGGGCCGCGCCGCGCTCCTGGTGACAACACGAAGTGACATGATCAACAAGGATGTCACGTTTACCTCACCAGAAGTTGCGCCAAATATTCCTATTTTTGCAACATGCAATGCCGCCAATTCAGTGGACGTGCTGCAGTTAGCCGTTGCGACTCATCTGATGCAAATTGGCGAAATGGTGGGAGAAGCACTCGCACGATGTACCGTGGGTGGTGACGCCGTAACACATGCCGCGGAAAAAGTGGATGAATTGTTAATCGCCGAGGCCAACGCGATCCGTACGCCCATGGTGGGCAAAACGATTCGTGAAGCGCGACTTGCCCAATTAAGTATCAATGTCGTCGGCATCTGGCAGCGAGGTAAATTCACGTACGCCATGGCCGACACGGTGATTGGCGAAAATTTGATCCTGGTGCTCGCGGGTTCGTCGCAGCATTTACTCAATTATGACGAACGGTACATCTCTACAACATGTCGAGCAAACCAGTGGTCGTGCTTGGGGGTGGTCGTGTCGGTCGAGCGACATCGCGAGCATTGGCGGTCCGGGGAATCGATTCGTGCATTTTCGAAAAACATCACAAACGCGTCCCTGATTCGATCCGAGAACAAACGGGATGCACGATTTTTGCGGTTCGCAAAGAATCAGGTTCGCAAATCAATCCACCTACACACACGATCCTCGAAGGCAGGCGTGAATTGATTTTGGTCGGCAGCGTGGAGTCGGAAGAAGAGTTCCTGGAGCGGTACGAATGCGTTAGCTAACAACTGTTTTCACCTAAAGCCGGGAAATACTTATCCAGCGTCTTGCGGCTTGGTTTCGGCGTCAGTAGCGAGACACCAATGGTCGTGATGGTCGCCACGATAAACATCGTCGCCACCGGCATTGTGTGAATCGTCTTGCCGGCCAACGTCAGATCGACCGTCCAGTTTTCGATGGCGCCAAATTCTGACGCAGAAAACAACCAGAGCCAAACCAATGCCGTCGTCAGAACTCCGGCGTAGGCACCCCACTTGGTCAGATCGCGCCAGTAGATGGAAAGCAGCGCCAGAGGAAACAGGCTACTGAATCCGCTGAAGCACCAAATCCCGAGTTGAAACACCCGCGTCTGTGCAATCGTGGTAAGACTGAGAGCAAACGTCACCGCGACGATGGCGATGATGAAGCCCCGTGAGATCATCACGACCTGACGATCCGTGAATCGATCCTCACCGCCGTAGTGAAGGACGATGTCTTTGGTAAACATCGTACCGATGCACAGGAACTGACTATCCAAGCTTGACATGATCGCGGCCAGGATCGCGGCCAGCAGAAACCCGCCCAGAATGTCACCGGAAAGCGACTTGACCATGAACCCGAGCACTTTGTTCGGGTCTTGGGCGATCGGATCCGGGATATCAATCAATCCGGTCGTGGCCCAAACACCGATCAACACGCATGGGATCCAGACAATCAGGATGAATACCGGATGTGCCACCACCGGTAACTGGAAGGCATTGGCGTTCTTGGCGGTTAACCAATGTTGGAAAAGATGCGGGAACATGCCGACCGAGAATGGAATCAGCATGTAGCTAAAAAACATCCAGGGATCCATCCGTCCGCGCGTTCGAAATCGTTCAGGTGCTGCGACCGATTCGAGCTGGTCTCCTGGACCAACAGCGGCACGAACGCGCCGCGCCTTGGGAATCTCCTGGCTGACGATCTGCAGCGAGTCCAGAAGTCCAGCAGGAGGCTCCGTGCGAACCACATGCTGGCCACCTTCGATCTCGTGGACGCGGCCGTTCTCGACTGACTTCGCCGCGAGCCCGGTGGCGATCAAATAAAAGGCGAACACACCCAAGACCATGAACATGATGGTTTGAAAGGCATTCGCCCATGCCGTTCCACGCATGCCGCCATAAAAGACGTACACGAGGACTACCGTGCAAATCACCAGTTCCGTCAACCACGGAGGGATGCTCCCCGATTCGGTTAGTTTCGGAAAGTCGCCTCGCGTCGCACCTTCAATTGCTGTGCCGGCAGAGATGACACCTACTAGCAAGTACGGCACGACCAGCCCGACCAGTATCGGGAACAGAACCAAACCGATTTTGTCACTCTCAAGCCGATCTCGAAAAAAGGCGACTTGCGTTGTGTAACCATACTTCTTCCCCCACGACCACAGTCTGATGCCCAGTACGAAAAAGCAAAGCGAATGAATGATACCCGACGATGACGCAAGCATCGCATAAACGCCCACACCCTCGGCAAACGCTTCGCCCGTCGACCCGACGAGTGCGAATCCCGTCATCGTTGTGCCAAACAGCGACATCAACAACAAGAAGGGACCAATCGAGTGACTAGCGAGCAAGTAATCTTTCGACGTGCCGCGAAACAGCCGCGATGAATACAGCCCCAGACAAACGAGCGCTCCGAGGTAAATACCGATGATGACAACTTTGATGACGCCAGGACTCATCACGCACTCTTTCCTGATTCGGCAGATGAACTCACGGTAACGGAATCGACCTCCAAATGCCTTGGCCACGCAAACTTGGTGGCGAGAAACCAAACGACACTCGCAGCGACCGAGATCCCAGCGTGGTAAGCCAACGTGACTGGTATGAATCCGAATACCAAACGCGGATCATTCCAATTCCAAACATCCTGGTGCAGGACCACCAGCAGTAAGACAAGGCCCCAAACAAAGTAATTCATGTTGTCGATGGAGTGAGGGAACGGGGCATTGAAGCAGCATCTCGCGCTGCATGAACTAGTCGTTCAAGGTCACCGACACATTGTCGATAAATATTTCGGCATTGGTCGAATTTCCGAACAAGCCGGGACTCCCTTGCAAGTTCGGCATTGTATCGGTCGCGGTCAAGGTCCACTCTTTCGGCTCGGCTTCGTCGCGCGGCCATGCTTTGGCCCGTAGCACAGCCTGACCCTTTTCAACCGATGCCCGAAGCTTGAGCGTATACCAAATCTCAGCTTTCCAATTGAATGGGACGCTACGAGCCATCCTCAGTTGGGCGGGCCAAGTG
>JABDKS010000245.1 GCA_013002105.1 Pirellulaceae bacterium
GATGTGTGCCCTGGCCGCCCACACCGTTCCTGATTCGAGACCGTTTCAAGCACTGATGTGGTTGACGATCGTTGCCGTTTGTGCACTGACCGGCATGATTTCGATGCGATCTGTTCGCACGCTGCAAGCAATCGAAACGGAACTACACCGACTAACCGGTCACCCCGAAGGCTGGCGATCCGTGCGCCCGATCATCGGACAGGATCGTATTACCGAAGGCTGGAACGAACTGCTTGACGAAGTCGCACACGCCAACGCGGCGCAAACCGCACCGCGGTCAGCGGCAGCACTCGATCAGGAAGTTGTCACACTAGCCCGCGCCATGCGTGGTTTGCCTGCCGCTTGGGCCGTTACAGATGATTCCGGTCGAATTCGATTCATCAGTTCCGCCGCCTGCGCGTTGCTCGGCGTCGATGAAGACGCAAAACACGCTGGCCGTGATCTATTAGAGTTATTGGAATTGCGAGACCAAAGCAATCCCGAGTCGGTACAGATGGCAGGCCGATTGCTAAGCGGTCTGCGGATGGCTAACGAACGTCACCACCTAACGAACACCGCACGCCCGCTCTATCTCAAAATCCGCCGCTCGATTCTTTCAGGCCGCACCGGCGATGGACAAGGTCTCGCTTGGATCCTGACCGATGTGACGCAGCAAGAACTGGCTAGCAAAGCTCGTGACCAGTTCCTGATGACCGCCACTCACGAACTTCGCACGCCGCTGAGCAACTTGCAGGCGTACGCCGAAGCGCTCCAGGAAGAAGACGACTTGGAGGTCGAACGTCAGAAAGAATTCTGTAATGTGATCGTCTCGGAAGCCAACCGACTCGGTCGATTGATCGATCAAGTTCTGACCGTCGGTCAAATGGAAGCCGGCTCGATGATCGTGGACCGACGCGATCTGGAGATGCTGCCCATGGTTCAGTACGCCACCGATCAAATGATCGCAATGTCGAACAAGAAGGAACAAAACCTGCTGACCGACTTTGCACCGAAACTGCCAACGGTTCTCGGTGACCGCGAGAAACTGCAGGCTGCCCTGGTCAACATCGTAGGCAATGCCGTGAAATACACGCCCGACGGCGGCGAGATTATTATTCGTTGCAGTTCAGATTCACACTGGGTTCGGATCGACGTCCAAGACAATGGACCGGGCATTCCTGAAAAGGAACAAGAGAAGGTGTTCGAAAAGTTCTTCCGTGCCAGTAACGCCGTCGACGGTGATGAACGCGGCAACGGACTTGGACTCGCATTCACTCGCGAAGTTGTGCGAATGCATGGTGGCGATGTTGAATTGGAGAGCAATCTAGGCGAAGGCTCCACCTTTACGATGCGTCTACCCGTCAGTGGCCAATCTCGGTCCGGCATCTAAACAGTAAAGGTGGACGATCATGCCAACAGTGCAACTGCACGGATCCGTCATGGTGCTTCGGCCCACCGGTCCGCTCCGCGAAGAAAACCTAGAAGTCATCAATGAAGACCTGAGGCCGCAGTTATCCGGGTCCGTCCCACATCTGGTGATCGACCTGGCTGAAACACCGTTGATTGACGGCGCAGGGCTGGAATGGATTCTTGATATCGACGAAGAGTGCTGCCGTCGCGGTGGTGGGGTTCGCGTCTGCAATGTTGGCGAATTGTGCCACGATCTATTTCGAATCACCGATGTCGGTACGAGCGTCCAGCAGTTCTCCGATCTCACTTCTGCACTGAGCAGTTTTGCCTAATCAGGGAAGGAAACCGGAAGCACAATGAGTCGTACTCCACTCACGTTCGACACCCACGCATCGACAACACCGCAGTTTGTGTTGCCCAATGGGAATGCAACTCCGATTGATCCGGCCGTCCCGCTCGGCAGGCGTCTAGTCGACGCGGGACTGATCCGTGAAGACCAACTAGACACGGCGTTGGCTCACCAAGAAGCCGAAGAAGAACGACTGCGCGCACTGGCTCACCAGCAGGGTACGGCAACCCAAGGCCGAACCAGACGGTCACGCTTTAAGCGACTGGGCGAAGTGGTCGCCGAATTAGGTTTGGTCGAAGAAGCCAATTTGTTGCCCTTGTTGGGAGAGCAGTTGGGCGTCGAAGGTGTCCGATTGCGCGAAGGTCTGATTGATCCCGCTGCAATCCACCTGATTCCTCGCGAATTGGCAGAGCGACTGAAAGTATTACCGTTGATGCGCGTCCGTAATGTGCTGACCGTGGCAATGGCGGATCCCCAGGACTTGGCGGCGATCGATACGTTGGCCCGAGTCAGCGGTTGTCGGATTCGCCCCGTCTTTACATTAGCGACCGGCATCGAACGATTGCTGCCTCGATGCTACGAAGACGACTTTGCGGTGGACTCGATCACCGCCGACCTGGACGTCGAGCAATTGGAGCTTGAGTCTGACGCAATCGACCTGGACTTGCACGGCACGCAGCAACTTGCCGAAGGCAGTCCCGTTATCAATCTGGTGAATTACGCGATCATTCAAGCAGTTCGACAGGGTGCCAGCGACATTCACATCGAAGCCGGACAGAAATTCACGTCCGTTCGTTTTCGTATCGACGGTTCGCTCCGCGAGGTGATGAAACCACGAAAGGATATGCACGCAGCGATCGTTTCGCGGATCAAGGTAATGGCGAAACTGGACATCGCCGAACACAGACAACCACAAGACGGCCGGCTCCATGTTCGAATTGCCCGCCGGGACGTCGACTTGCGTGTCAGCACGCTGCCGACGGTTTTGGGTGAGAAAGTCGTGATGCGAGTTCTCGACCGTCAGAACGTCACTTTCGATTTGAACAAACTGGGCCTACCCAACGATTCACTTTCAACCGTTCGACGCATGTTGTCGCGTCCGCACGGATTAGTGCTTGTCACCGGCCCCACCGGTAGCGGCAAAACCACCACACTCTATTCCGCAATTGAACTGATCAAAGGTGTCGAGCGAAACGTCATCACGGTGGAAGACCCCGTCGAGTACCAACTGGAACTGATCAACCAAGTTCAAGTTCAAAACGATAGCGGTGTCACGTTTGCACAGGCTTTGCGAAGTATTTTGCGACAAGACCCCGACGTGATCATGGTTGGTGAGATTCGTGACCGCGAGACAGCCGAAACCGCCATCCAAGCGGCGTTAACCGGCCACCTCGTACTCAGCACGTTACACACCAATGACAGCGCCTCGGCCGTCACTCGATTGCTTGACATGGGAGTCGAGCGATTCAAAATCGCAGCCTCGCTAGTCGGCGTCATCGCTCAGCGTCTGATGCGAAATTTGTGCCACAACTGTCGCGAGTCCTATTACCCATCGTCGAAACTACTCGACGAAATCCATTATGTAGGCGATTCACGCCACGCGTTTGCGCGAAGTAGGGGTTGCTCGCAATGCTACGAATCTGGTTACCGTGGTCGAAGCGGTGTCTACGAGTTGTTTGAGTGTACGCCCGACATACGGAGCTTGATTAACGACAACTGCAGCCTGGATCAATTGCGCGCGGCCCAAACCGGCCCGACACTTTTATCCGAAGGACTGCGTCTGGCTGAAAACAGCGTTACGAGTCTCGAAGAAGTTGGTCGTGTCGCGCTCTCAGACTAATTCACCACATTGACGTTCCGATGATACCAGCCTACCAACCTTACGATTCACACTACGAAAACGGATCGATTCCGTTAGTCGTCAATGCCGGTGCATCGACCGAGGAATCGTCACACCCGAATTTGGTGGCGACGCCAGCGACCGATTCTGTTCGCTTATCATCGGTCTTACCGGTTTCCCAAACGCGCGTGCTGCTGGTCCTTAATCAGCTGGCCGTGATGACTCAGAATGGAGTCGAAGTCGCTGAGGCATTGCGAAATGTCACAATGCACTGCCAAGACAGACGACTGACCCGATCCTTGGAGGCGATCCACGGCAGCGTGAGTGGCGGCAATACCTTCTCCGCCGCGCTGGCCGCCTATGGGCGATACTTCCCCAGCACACTCGCTCCGATGGTGGCGGCAGCCGAAGCCACGGGCGAGGTACCCGAGACGCTTGCGCAAGTGTGCGACCGAATGCGCGGCCAACTGGAGATGCGAGGTGCGCTCACCGGAGCACTGATCTATCCGATCATTCTGATAGGTGCCTCAAGCGTCGTGATGAGCGCATTGCTGATCGGTGTGCTGCCTCAGTTCAGCAAAGTCTTCACATCAATGGGCCGCCCTGTCCCACCTTCGACGCAGTTATTATTGAACATTGGCGACTGGTGTCGCGCCTATTGGATTTACATTTTGCCCGTGTTGATGGCGGCGATGGGATCATTGGTCTATTTTCGCAATCACACATGGATCCGTCGCCCAATCGGCCGATTTTTCATGTACGCGCCGCTGATTCGCAACGCCTATCGTCCGCTCGCGGCCGGCCAAAACTTTCGCACAATTGCCGCCATGGTCCGCGGAGGTGTGCCACTACTGCAAGCAATTCGATTGGCACGCAGAGCAACCGGCGACGCCTACTGGCATCGCCTATTGACCGCCATCGAAGACAATTTGATCGAAGGACGCGACGCCAGCGACGCCATGTACAACGTGGACTTTCTACCGCCCGAAGCACCGCAGATGATGGCGACCGGCGAACGAACAGGTCGCGTCGGCGAGGTGCTCGAAGATATCGGTACGTTTTACGAACAAGAAGGTGGACGTCGCATCAAGCGGCTGGTTGTCGCGTTTGAGCCGGTCATCATTTTGGTGATGGGAGTCCTCGTCGCCGGGATCGTCATGTCGGTCATGCTACCCCTACTGGATGTTTCGACGGCCGGAAGATAACGATTGCAACGGAAGAAACGTGTGAAGAAGCGACACTCGCGGCAGAGTCCAATTGGTGTGGGAACGATCGTTTGATTCGGCCTGTTGGGTGACCTACATCACCAGGAGGCTTTCTGTCCGCCGATATTTCCGATCTCGCACCGATCCGCGACCGGACTCCCTGCGGCCGAATCTCCCGCAGCCAACATGCCCACCGCCAAAACGACGGCTAACACTCACACGCGCCCCGAATGCTTACTACTGACTGCCTAACGTCCTTCGCTGCTCGACTGGATCGAGTTCGCGTATCGCTTTCCAAACCGCCGACGCGGTTCGTTGGCATTGACGTCGGCGCGCGAGACATCTCGATTGTTTCTCTTGGTGCGAACCCAAAGGCTGGCAAGAACAAACGCCGCGAAGGCACTGCTGTGCAGTGGAGATCCCAGCATTGCACACCGATTGACCTGGACCCGACCGTGGCGCCCTCGCCCGATTGGATCACTGCAACCACAAAGGCGATTGTCGACCGGCTACCTCGTTGCGTGGACGGCGAAACGAATCGAGCATTCATTTCGTTGCCGGTTCCGTGGGTTCACTACCAAGTCGTCAGCGGCACCGACCTGCAAGCTAGCCGTCGACAATGTGATGCGATGTTCAGTGAATCGATTTTTCGCAGCCAGGCCCAGACAAGTCACTGGCCGGTTGTTGGCCTCCAACACGGCCAACCCAATCAAGATGACCAATACGTTGTCGCATCAACCGCTCGAACAGCAGCCTATCAGGTCGCCGAAGCGGTAGCGGATGCCGGATACGTCGTCGATAGCATCCTGCCCCATGGCATCGCGTTGATTCGGGCCGCCTCGGCGCTGACGGCGGTGGATCCCATCTGTGTTGCGATGCTCAATCGCGACGGTGGCGTGGTGGCGGTCAACCATGCGACCGACTGCGGTCTCTGCCGGAACCTGCCCGCCGTCCCCGCTACGCTGCGGAACGCCGCGAGCGATCAATTGCTGCAACTTGATGACCTCCGTCCCTGGCTCTCAGACATCGCTTCAGAAATCACGGCGACCATTCGATTTTCCGAACGCGCCAACATGAGTGGTCACAGTCGTTCGCCGATCATGATTTGTGGCGACATTCCGGAAATCCCAAACGTCGACGCCACGCTCGCACGGCTAACCAACCACCCGATTGTACGCTGGAAATATCAAGGTCGGATGCGGCCTGATCGTCGCCATGGATTCTCATTACAAGCGACTCGCGCCAGTTCGGACTTCGACTTCAGCGATGCACGATACGCGATGGCATTGTCACTGGCCCACCAAGCGACGCAAACTCACGTTACCGCGTCCAACGAGGTCCCACGAAACGACACAAATGCGGTCGATCAATCAGGGGGCCTCCGATGAGTACAACAACGACATCCTCATCGCAACCGAAAGTTGTCAAGCAATGCCCACAGAAGATGCACGTCGATCCTCGCTGGCAAAGCGTGCAAATGTTGCCCGAGAGTTTCATCAAACGCCGCCAAGCCAAACAAACGTTTTTTGGGTGGTCGATCATCGTGGTGGTCTTGGTCGCAATGTTGGCTGGTTTCACAACCGCGTTTTGGATTCGCGGCGCAAAACTGAGATCCCAGCATGCTCAGTTGGTTCAGTCCGCTAGGCCGATCGAGGACATGCGCCGCAGGGTCGCTGGCCTGAAACAATCAAACGCTCTTCATCAAAGTTGGATTCATTGGATTGAATCTGCCAAACCCGACGACAGCGTGCTGCAGGCTCTCTTATCGGTCAACGAAGCGACACGGCCTGATATTCATCCCATTGATATAACTGCCGTCGAGATCAAACTGGCGTTGGAGCACGACAATGCTACTGGCCAAGTTCCCGATTGGGCAAAATCGCGATTACTCATTTCGGCCGATGTGCAAGACCGCGATACCACGGACGATTGGCTTGAGCGTCTGCGATCCTCTGACCGCATTTCCAAAGTAGACCTGCGGCTCACTCCAGGTATGCCGCTGCAAGACACTATCCAGATTGTCGGCGAACCTCAAAGCACGCGGGTACTGCCATGAACGATGTTCAACAAAAACGCGATGATCCGAGTCAATCCAACTGGATCAGCACGATTTTTGGCAGCGCGCTGCGCTGTCATTTGATCATTGGGTTCGTCTCCCTCTTACTGGTCGCCGCCAATGCATGGGTCTGGCGAAATGGCGAGTATTTTGCGACCGATTCACGGTTCTCCAAGCGGCAGGTTGATGAAGCCATTGAACTGATTTCCCAAGCTCCTCAACTGCGAAGTCAATACAGCGAATTGTCGCAACAGGCCAAAGTGAATGAGGCGCACATCGACGCCATTCGACAATGGTTGCCTGCAAAAGTTCGATGGGAGCAGACGCAACGCCAAGCCGAAGAGATTGCTCGTTTATGCGATGTGCAACTCGTGCTTTTACAACGAGATCCGAAGCCGCACACGGGTGTCCGCGTCAGCGTGGTGTCCGGCAAATGTCGCATCCGCGGATCCTACGCTAACGTGTGTCGATTCCTGCACGCATTGGCGTACGGTAACAATCCTGTCTGGTGTGACAGCATTTCAATCCTGCGTGGTGAACAGCAAGAAAATTCAGCGGCGAATTGTGATGCGTCGATGACGTTGCGTCTGCCCTACGCGGGCGAGGGCACGATCGCGGAAAATCTAATCGTGGAGGAAATTCGCAATGACACCTGATCAGAATCCAACGAATTTTGAGCCGACAAAGAACGCTACCAACAAAGCGACAAAGCAGCGTATCATCGTTGCCGTTTTGCTGTTTGGGCTGCTGATCGCCATTTGCACCCAACCTGAAACTCAATCGCCGACCGCAACCGACACAGCCGCGTCGTCCGATTTGGCAATTACCAACGTCGCGAAACAGGCTGCCAATACCAGCCAAAATCAGTCGCTCATGGAGAGTCTCGCGACGGTTCAAGTCTTTTCGCGCCTTTCCTTGGATTCGGCATCCAACCGCGAACTTTTCCCTGCTCGGCCATCAGATCTCGTCGCACCTGTTGAGGCAACACAGCAAAGCGCCGTCAAAATCGATGCGGTGTATGGATCGGCATCGCAGACCGGATCGACCGCTGAAAAACGACGCGTGGCGCTGATCGGTGATACGGTCTTCCGTTCCGGTAATTTCCTTCCCGACGGGCGGTTCATCACGGACGTCACATCAGGTGGGATCCGAACCTCCCAACCAGAGTAGCGTGTGAAACATGCCTCGAGAAACTCGTCCTCTGCGCGGCCGTTTGACGAGATGTTTTGACTAATTTTGTCAATTCGACATCGATTCATTCGCTTTCCTGTTCCGCTGTATCCGATGTTCACCGGTAGCGACTTTATCGGTTGTATCGGTTTGCGCGATTGATGCGTGAAACCAAACGTGACGGACCGTCGATCAAACGGCCGCACACGCCGGACCTGCATCCATCGAAACGCAATGCAAAATAGGATCACGAATTCGATTCTCTTAGCTCCTCTGCTTTTGCAGCTGGCTTTCGCCGTCTGCGCCGACACATCGTTCGCACAGATGCCGGCGCAAACAAGTCCAGCGACGCACGAATCGGCGATACAAATCATCAAACGGCGCCCGATCACACTCCGCAGTCTCCCCAAAGGCGTTGAGAACACTCCTCCGAGTAAAACGGATGCGTCCATTGCGACATCGACGCAAACCACCAAGCGATCAGAACCAAGATGGCAATCTCTCGCACCGCCAGAAGCAGCCCCTGGATCGAATTCCCAGCTTGTGATGCCGGCGTTGAATCCGTCCATCCGCGTTGCTAGCGTGCCAGAAAGCCGTCGTCAGGCAAACCAAGACACTGCAACGTCGACCGAGATGCCGGACACAACGATCTTAGACGCGACGTCCCACAGGGCAGGCACAATTCTTCGCGCCGATAATCAAGTCCTGGTCCAAGCGGGAACCGAGCAGATTGTGCGTGCCAAAAAACGGTCGCTATCGCCGTCATTTGAAATTGCAGGCGCTCGCCCCGCGATTCCAGCACCAATACAAAAGCGAGCGTCGACAACGCGCCCCCAGGTATCGCTCGTGCCTCACGATGTGATTCTTGCGACTGAATTGCGTCCAGCGCCGCACCCGCATGTTCCTACCCACCAATCCATACCGGCTGTGGCGGCACCGGAAATCGTTCAAGCCGCACCCCGAATTTACGTTCAGCGTGCGGGTGGCGCAGACAGTCAGCCGCGAATTGAGCACGCAGTTCGGACAGCCAACCGTGCCACGACACCAAACACCGCCAATGCACAGTCAGTCCACTTGACCGATCAGCAACCTCGCGGGAAACGCCTCAGCATGGTTCAGCCGACGGCGGGTCAAGTTGCCGGCGACTCCCAAGATAATGGGACAGAGCTTGTGCCGCTTGCACGAGCACCACGTCCAGACAATGTCCAAATGGATGCGTCAGATGAATTGGTAACGCTCATTGCGACGGATGCGGACTTGCCAGCCGTGCTACGAATGATTGCTGATCATCACGGCTTGAACTTGGTGTTGAGCCCCAAGGTTACCGGCCCGGTAACGGTGAGTATTCGCGGCGCAAGGCTCGAGGAAATCCTCAACGCGATTTTGGGTGTCGCGGGATTTTCGTGGCACCAGGTCGACAACCTGCTTTACGTTACCGCCGGTAACAGTCGCGATATGGATCCGCGCGTCCAAGGACGTACGGTTCAAGTTTATCCTTTAGATTACATCACCGCCGCCGAAGTCGAATCGGTTGCAACGCAGTTACTGTCGCCAAACGGCAAAGCATTTATCAGTGAAGCAAAATCAGATGACCAGTTGCGCACGCGGGAAGTCTTGATCGTCGAAGACATACGGCAAGCCCACAACCGAGTTGCCCAATACATCGCGCAAATCGATACCCAGCCCAAACAGGTCTTGATCGAAGCCCACGTATTGCAGGTGGCGTTGAACGACGAAGACCGGCACGGCATCAATCTTCGCGCATTAGGTCGAATCGACAACAGCAGCGTCACACTGGAAGGCTCCGGATTTGCCAACACGGGCGACAGCGGTCCATCATTGACGCTCCGCGTGGACGGTAAAGACATGGATTCGGTGATCGAATTGATTCGCCAACAAACCAATTCGCGAACACTTGCGTCACCCAAGGTCTCCGTTGTCAATCACCAAGAAGCACGTATTCAGATCGGTCAGCGGTTGCCCTACGCGGTTGCGACAACGACCCAAACGTCCACGATCCAAAGCGTCGAATTTCTCGAGGTTGGAATTGTTCTGACCGTGTTGCCGGTCATTACAGAGGACGGCAATGTCTTGATGACGGTGTCCCCAAAAGTCTCTGGCGGACGGATTACCGAAAGCGGTTTCCCCGAAGAAGACACCACGGAATTGGACACAACGGTTATGATGCCTGATGGTGGCGGCGTCGTCATCGGCGGATTGATTCGCGAAGAAGACGTGCATGTACGATCACTCGTCCCCGGGCTTGGTCGCGTTCCGGTCCTGGGACATCTGTTCAAACGCAGCAGTAACGAAAATCGCCGCAACGAATTGATCGTCGCTTTGGTGACCCACGTCCTGCCTGACGTTCACTCGGTACGATCGCACGAGCTATGCGAACTGGACAATGCATTGCCGCCGCATGCAAAACGTGATTTGCGACAGCCGCACTTGCCGTCGTTCCACAACGGCAGCATTCATCGCGGCGACGTGCCGTACCACGGCACCAATCCATCGGCGAACACCATTCTGCGGTAGCCTTGGCGAAAACCGTGCTTATCATCGACGCGGTTTGACCGGCCAAGAGATGCTACGGCAAGTCAGCTCAGGTTTTCGCAATATCCTGTCGGAAAAGTTCGTTGCCGGCAAAGAAGTCAGAATTGCTCCTGTCGCGGCGCGACCAGTCATGTGCGACTAAGTTTGTTGGCCGGCGTATCGCAAGCTGCGAATGATCCGATCGCGCACTTCGGCTTCATCTGCTC
>JABDKS010000272.1 GCA_013002105.1 Pirellulaceae bacterium
GCGAAAAGGATATCCCATGCAAAAATCATCCCGCACAAAAATTGCACCTGGTCACGAACCGATCCCCGGCTATGTTCTCGAAGAACTGATCGGGCGAGGCGGCTATGGTGAGGTATGGCGTGCTGAAGCGCCGGGCGGAATGAAGAAGGCTGTTAAATTTGTCTTCGGAAACATCGGCGAGCAGCGGACCGAGCAAGAACTGAAATCACTCGAACGCATCAAAGGCGTTCAGCACCCATTCATTTTGGGCTTGGAGCGATTCGAGGTGGTCGATGACCAACTGGTCATCGTGACCGAACTGGCCGATGGATCGCTAGAAGACATTTTTCGACAACATCGCGACCGTGGATCATGCGGCATTCCTCGCGGCACGTTGTTGACGTTTATGCGCGATGCGGCGGATGCACTGGACTACCTGCATCAACTCTATCAACTGCAACACCTGGACATCAAACCAGCCAATCTGCTGGTCGTCGGTGGACGATTAAAGGTCGCTGACTTTGGTTTGCTAAAGGACCTGCAAGATGTCGAATGCTCCATGGTGGGTGGCCTGACACCACTGTACGCGCCGCCAGAAGTATTTGACGGCAAGCCCAGCATGCAAAGTGATCAGTATTCACTTGCGGTGATGTATCAAGAATTACTATCGGGCACGCGGCCGTTTACTGGACGAACGATTGCTCAATTGGCGACTCAACACGTCCACAACGCGCCCAATTTGGATCCGTTGCCTCCGGGCGACCGCCCCATTGTTGCGCGTGCCTTAGAAAAATCGCCCAACCGGCGTTTCGCTTCCTGTACCGATTTTGTGGATGCGTTGTGCAAACCGCGCGGATCAAAAGTGGTCGATCAGTTCAACGGTGAACTGCATCCCGCCAGCGATACCTCGTCGCTCACTGGTTCCGCTTTGGTCGAAATGGGCCAGGGTGATGTCGAAGACCTACCGGAACTGACCGAACAGGCCGCCCAGTTGGCCCACAAGACCACCGGCCACGCGCTGGTGATCGGACTCGGGGGCACCGCCGCCGACTGCCTGGACGAGATTCTCCGTCGTGTGACAACTGCCGAACAAGCCAGTGGCGAAACCCCGTTGCCAATACTGCACACCGTGTTTGTCGATACAGACGAATCGGTCGCCCGATCCTTGCGCCGGTTCGAGCAGTCGCCGCACCTGCCCACGATCATGTCCGTTGCCACGCCACTACGCACGCCGACGGAATATCGCGAGCGTGGCATTTTGAATTTACGTAGTATCTCGCGACGGTGGATCTACAATGTCCCGCGCAGCGGATCGACCGAAGCAATGCGCCCGCTGGGACGATTGGCCTTGATTGATCATTGGGGTCGCATCGAACAATCGCTTCGTGAAGCGATCGCTGGCCTCAAGAAGTCCTGCGGCGACGAAACACCTCGAGTTTACGTTGTCGGATCACTTTCAGGCGGATCAGCGAGTGGAATGTACTTGGATGTCGTCCATGTGCTTCGCAGTTTGCTGGACGAATCGGGACTTGAACGCGCATCCATCCTGTCGCTACTGGCGACAACCGCATTGACGTCCGAACCGTCGCATCCAATCGCGCTGCACGATACGGTTGCCGCGTTACAAGAAATCCGACACTTCATGCAGCCGGGTAACGGGTACCCTGGTGACGAATTCGCGAACATGCCCAGCTTGCCCGCCGCCCGCACTCCTCTGACCGATGTCTATCTGATTGCCGCATCGGATCTGCCGCATGCTCGAGCAACGTACGATTCCATCGCTGATTACCTTTGGTTTGATGTGACGGTCGGTGGCGACCTGCTGTCGTCCGCCCGCAAGTGTACCGATTCCGACGAAAGTTCGACCAAACAGGGATACCTGCGATCACTGGGGATCGTTCCGCTGTCTCACGCTGGAACTTTCGCAAGTACCGTACTTGGTCCGACGGCGACACGAATGTTGCTTAGCCGCTGGCTCGGTAATCCGACCGAAGCCAGTCGCAGTGCGCAGACTTGGGTGCAGATGATCACAGCCAAGTGTGGGTTAACTGCCGCGGCCATGTGCGAAAAGGCCGCCGGCTCATTTGCCGAAGACCGGCGAACACGTCGTGCAAGAATGATGAAGGAACTCCGGCAACTGCCCGAATACAAGCTGTCGGACGTCCAGTTTGTACACGACGCTTTGCTTGGAATGTTTGAAAAGACAATCATCCTGGCAAATGCCGAATCCGATATCCAAAACGTCATTCACCGTATCGTCAGAGAAATGACGACCTGCTTACGCGACGGGCATCTAAGTATGGTGTCTTGTATCGAATCCGTCCGTTTGTTGTGCCGACAGATTCGCCAATGTGAAGTTGAGCTATCGGTGCGAGCCGAGTCCGATCAAGTCGATTCGAAACGAAAGGAGTTGGCTAACGAATTTGCCAACGATAGTCTTGCCTCGATGCGGCGACTACGTCGTGGTTGCGACTTGGGCGAACTGGCGCTGGACGTTTACGCATCACGCGTTGCATCAGCACGTGCCAACGCGATCTGCGTGCATCTGGCCGAAGTCGAAAAGCGACTTTCGCAGGGAGCGGCGATCTTGGCGAAATCCATTCGACTCGGATCATCGAATCCAGATTCGATGAAGACTCCTTGGGAGTCGGCGGCGGGATCTGTTCAACAACAGGTCGCACCCTTGATCGATGAATTGCATCAGAAGACGGCGACTCCGTGGTTGGTAAACCTGATCCGCGACAACGACAAAGTCGTCAATCCGCGAAATTTGGTTTCCACGATCAACGAAATTGCATGCCCGCTAGTCACACAACGCCTCGCGCCCGGAGCGCAGGCCACGGCGGCAAAATTCAGCGACGCAGAAACGGCTCTCAGATCAGAATCGGTCAGTCTGTCGGTGTCGCAATCGGCCACGCTTCGAGACAGCGTATCGACCAGTCAATCGCTTTCGAAGTCCGCAAGCATCGCTGTCACATCCTCAGAGAATCCGACTCCTGCTGCGTTCCAACCCAACGACGCTAGCATCGAAGAAACCTTGCAGATGATGCGTCCAGAACTGTTGAATTGTGGCGGACAGCAGCGATTGATCCTGGTGGCTGGAAACGAGTCCGAGTTAAAGGCGTTCCAAGGCGAGATACAGAAGGTCTACGGCGGGTCGTTGACAAGCGTTGTGATCCCATCCGCACCGGCAATGTTGGTTCATGAAGCGCAAATGATCTTGATCGACGACGTCATCTCCCGCATGATCACGCTCTGCGGTGGGAATACCCAAGTCAGCGATCGGCTGTTCACCCGAACCGATATCCAGTGGCACCAGCCGAGTTTGTAAACAGACGCTCGCGTCACATCCAGCCTTAGCCGTAGGCCAGGACCCGTCCTGGCGAACAATCCAAGACCGTAGGCCAGGACCCGTCCTGGCGAAGAATCCAAGGCGGCGTTTGCCAGGACAGGTCCTGGCCTACATGCTACATGCCTGTCCCATCGCGCTGAATTACTTGCACGGTTTTTTATCAAGCCGATGTGGTTTTGCAGGCTGCGGCAACGCTGCAACCGCTGCACGACGTGCCGCATCCCCCGCCGTCGCTGGTTCCGCAATCGGGTCCGCATCCGTCACGCAATAATTTTGCGAGATGACGACTACGCACAACCGATTCATACTCCGACGCCACACGCGCCGTGATCGACTGTGCGATTTCGTCGACCGGGCCCAAAAAATGCATCACCAGTGTGCCACCATCGAGCAACTGGTCGACATCTAACAGGGTGGCTGTTGACCCGGCGGACACCAAAGCCTCTCGACATGATTCGATTGCCCTGCGTTTGTGCCGCTCCAATCGGCGAACCAACAATTCGTCTTCTTCGGTGGTGGCTCGCAGGATGG
The DNA here is from genome assembly GCA_013002105.1 of Pirellulaceae bacterium. Next base: position 3,863 of record JABDKS010000272.1, read on the forward strand.
TGATGCAATCGTCCTGCTCCGCCTGATCCAGGGGATTCTGACCGATTGACGGGTCGCACCGACCGACGACCTCGCCGATTTCCAAGCCTCTTGCGGTGCGGACGACCACTCGCCGGCTGCGGGGATAGACCACAACCGCGTGGGCTCGCCGAATTTCCGCCAGCGATCCGAGCCGAAGAAAGAATTGATGCATAAAAAAGCGAGTTGGGTGACTTGCCGATTCGAGGTGCTACGTTCACCATGTTGACTCCCCTTATGGTGACTGATGGCGGGCAATGCCGCAAAGGCTCGGCCAAGACAGTCCGCAATTACCTGCAAAACGGCCGATTACGCTCGAGAAACCCTGATGAATCATCCCGCGACTGCACCTGAAGTTCTATCCGGAGAATCGATCGATTTCGATCAGTTGGCCGATCGAGTTCTCCAAGGCGGCGAGGTCACACGCACCGAGGCGTTGCAATTATTAGCAACGCCCGACGATGACGTCCTGTCCCTGCTGCACGCCGGTTTCCGGATCCGTAAGCGACATTTTGGAAAATCCGTTCAACTCTATTTTTTAATGAACGCCAAAAGTGGTCTTTGCCCAGAAGATTGCCACTATTGCAGTCAGTCAAAGATATCGACCGCGCCGGTTCCCAAATACAACATTCTCAAACGCGATCAACTGATGGAGGCTGCAAAGGTAGCGTCCGAGCGAGGTGCCAAGACCTACTGTTTAGTGATCTCCGCTCGCGGGCCAAATGAGCGGGAGATGAGCGCTGTCGAACAGATTGTTCCAGAGATCAAGTCTCAGTACGGATTAGATATTTGCGCGTGTCTGGGATTGCTGTCGCGCGAACAAGCCGACCGCCTCAAGGCGTGTGGTGTCGATCGAGTTAATCACAATTTGAATACCAGCGAAGAATACTACGCGGACATTTGCACGACGCACACGTACGCCGACCGCGTCGAGACGCTCAAGCACGTCCGCGATGCCGGGATGGAAATGTGCAGCGGCGGCATCATCGGCATGGGCGAAAAGCATGACGACATTGTGTCGATGGCATTTGATCTGCGCGAATTGGGTGTGAAATCCATTCCGTTGAATTTCCTCAATGCGATTGAGGGGACGCCGCTGCAAGGAAATGACCAGTTAACAACATTTGACTGCCTGCGGGCGTTGGCGATGTTTCGATTCGTCAATCCCGATCGCGAACTGCGGATCTCTGGCGGTCGCGAAATCCATTTGCGTTCGCTACAACCGCTCGGTCTGTACGTCGCCAACAGTCTGTTTGTCGGCGATTACCTGACGACTCAAGGCCAAGCCCCGCAAGAAGACTACGACATGATTCGCGATTTAGGATTCGAAGTCACCCAGTCGGCTTGCTGATGGGGTGGTTGCGATCGCAATTTACGAACTGCCGGGCTCATTGATTTCGTCGAAACTGAAACTCGAACGTGAGCCGTTTGGGCGATAGCCCCGGTTCCAGCGTTTGAAAGATGCGACCATCACCCAAGCGGCCGACGGAATCAACAATCCGTCAGCCAGCTTTACAACGACTACTTATTCACACCGGCCGTCACGCCCGGCCAGTCATCGGTGCGAAACGGCGTCACGGGTAAACCCTCTTTGCTTTGTACATTGCAAATAGGATTATTCGCCCATGCATAGCGAACGGCTACCGGGTTAGGCACTTCCTTGCTCGAGACTTCGACGGTGTCCTTGTCGATCAACTTTGCGTCGGCACGCACAAAACGTCGGTCGTCGCCTGCAATCGTAAAACCGACCAGTTCACGGACATCAAACGTATCCAAACCGCCGCCAACATGGTCAAAATCGACGATTACTTTTTTGCCATCGATCTTCATCTCACGAAACGTCGGGCTGCGGTAGGGAATGTCGACTCCGTAGTCCTTGGC
>JABDKS010000275.1 GCA_013002105.1 Pirellulaceae bacterium
GCCTAAGCGAGCCGACGGGGAGGGCGAACAGAAGATGTTGATCGCCCTCCCCGTCACACTCGCTAAAGCTCGGTGCCGACCCTCCCACGAACAAATCTCTATTACATGGATGATTTAGCGCGTGGGAGGGTGAATCAAAGAAGCTATCAATCAGCCGACTTGTGGGTAAAGACAAAGTAAGAACCGGCCCTACGGGTTTACCAGCGTCCGGTGGACCGATCCGCGCTGACAATCCGTCGGGCTTCGTTACTGATTCCGTGAGTCAGATTGGGCTCGTTCAACTCCAAGAACACCGTGTACTTTTGATGCACCGCATCGTGGTAAACCACGGGAGCGTGAGTCAGCCGCAGAAAGTGCACCGGTTGGCCGTTCCACCGTTTGGTGTACACGCCGGCTTCGAGTGTCGGTTCCTGGGACATCGCGTAGTGCGAAGTCATCGTCTGAACGATTTTGTTCGGATTGCCCGTGAATCCATGCAGCGTTAGTCGTTGCAGATGTCCCCGGTTGTCAAAATAGTACGTCATCGTCCCCGCCAAGTCTTCTTCGCTCGTCCCGGTCACGATCGGCACACGGAGTCCTTGCAAACTGGAGTCGGCCAACACCGTGCTGACACGCGCGAATCGCTTGATCACGTCATCGGGCGTCACATCAAATCGCATGATCGCACGCAGGTCGGGCGTCTTTTCTCCAACCAGCGGCGGAGCGGATTGGTCGGCCGGTCGGTTGCTCAATTTGCGAACCAGCTCATCGTCGTAACGAAACCGCTCGGCCGACTCGCGTCGCAATTTCTCGACTTCATAGTGCGAATGATTCGCGTAACTGGCATCAGCGGCGCCGCGCGCGTCGCCGGAGCCTTGATTCCAAAAACTGCCGCCGATTCCGCCCGTTCGATCACTTGGCGATTGAATCGTTGCCAAGGTGGAGCCATTTTGACCCTGTGGGCGAAATAGTCCGCGAAACGTGCTGACGACTTTGCGGCCGATGTCGGTTTCCGAGGCGACGTACGGACCGCCGGCAGCGAGACACAGCAAAAGAATCAGTCGAAAGGGAGTCAACATTGGTGGAGGATCGCAGGCAAAGGGGGGAGGATTGCGATGCAGGAGCGAGTCGTTTGCCGACGCGTCACGCCGCAGGAGCGTCTGCGCAGCGGTCAGCGGGACTGGCACAACAGACGGACCTATCGTCAAGCTTCGACACGCAGCGTCGGCCGGCTACAGTTGTTTGCTATCATGCCGATTGGTCCGCAAGATCCGATTTGCGGGCAAAGTCGTCTTTGCACATTCAACCGGCGCAATCGCCACTGAACTCGCTCTCACAGTGACCTCCCTTGTGAACGTTCTGCTCTCCGATTCCGTTCGCGAAGAATGCCAGCGCGAGATCGTGCGTCTATCGCAGAGCGATTTTTCGGTGGCACAGGCACGGTCGATCCAGAACAAATGGGGTTCGCAACTGGGGTCGATCGTATTGTCGTCTGCCGCGCTGCAAAAAAAGGCTCAGGCCAAACTTGGTGAGGGCGTTTGGTGGGTGAACGAAAAATCGCTTCAGCAAGCGACGCCGCACCAGGTTGCCAAGTTAAAATCACAGTGGTTTGCCGACGGGCCGGTTGCAGACTTGTGCTGCGGGATCGGCGGTGATGCCGTTCATCTGGCCAATCGTCATCACGTAATAGCGATCGATCACGATCCGGAGGTCTGTCAGATGGCACATGCCAATCTGGTGAACCACGTCGCCGATGCGGTGAACCGAATCGAAGTTGTTCAGGGTGACGTGACGCGACAGAACATTGCGACCGACCGATGGCTGCACATCGATCCCGACCGCCGTTCCGGTGTGACCCGCAGCACGGATCCGAATGACTATTCGCCCACCTGGGATTCGGTCATCGATCTGATAACGCGGGCACCCGGAGCGATTGTAAAGTTAGCACCGGCGGCGGACATTGCGTTAATTGACGGCATCGACAGTCACCGCGTTTGGATCTCACTGGCAGGCACGGTTCGTGAACAATCACTGCTGTGCGGTGAGATGCGAAACGCGTTTGCACAATCCTGCGAACAAGACCTTTGTGTTTTCGACCGATCCGCAATCGTCGTGGACAATGATGGATCATTCCAGGTTTTCACCGCCGACTCTCAGTCGACAGCAAATTCCACCGACAAACCCCTGGACTACATGGTCGATCCGGACGCCGCGATCCGCGCCGCGGGATTAACCGAGGGATTCGCAAATTCGTTCGGTTGTCAGTTGCTGGGCGGACCGAGTGGTTTCTTGACCGGTGACGACGCGGTCACGCTGGGTCGGAACGAGCTAGCGATCGTCGAACGAGTTGTCTGGACCGGTTCGTGCGACGACCGGCGACTGCGCCGAGAATTGCGAGCTCGGGATTTTTATCCCAAGCGAATCAAAACACGTGGTGTCAGTCACGATCCCAACAAGTTGGAAAAGAAATTGCGGCAGTGCGGCGAGTATCCGATCACGTTGTGGATCGGTCGCACCGGCAAAGGGCACTATGCCGCGATAACCCGCCCGATCGAAGGCTGACAGGCCATTGGGTGCGTGGGAACTGTGCGTCACATGATGAAGAGTGCCCCGGCAAAAAAGAACGAGATCGGTATCAGTATCCAGGATGCGAATAGACGCAGACGCAGTCGGCGGTAGTGGTACGCACGACGAGGGACGCGGAAAAGAAGCAGATAGAGATTGTAGACAGCCAACACTGGTGGCAGAACGATCGGGCTGAAAATTGCGCCTGCGAACACACGAGAAACCGCGCTGACGAGTTCCTCGTCTGGTTCGTCGTGAACACGTTGGTCCGTTTGCCCGTCGGCGGAGATCAATACCGGCGCGTAGGGATTGGTGGAGAACGGTCGTGGTATCAACGTTTCGTCCAACACAACGGAGGTCTCCGTCGGCTTGCCAGTCGATTCGCTTTGTACCGGTTCGCCATCACAGTCGCCGCGTGACTTACCGCAATTCCAACAGAGCTCAAAACTCGCCTCGTTACGTTCATCGCATCGCGAGCATTGCCAAGGTGTCAATTCTGCACGCTGGAGATCATCTTCTTCTAATACAGCGACCGCACGTTGGAAATCTTCCGGCGCCACCTCCAACCGGACCTTCGCGACGGCCGTGCCGATGTGGCTGAGCATCGTGGCGACCTCTCCGCCATTGATGACCGCTAGGATACCTTCCGCATCCAATCGCGTGCGCAGAATCTCCGCCTGGTGGGGATTCGAGAAGACTCGCAGCGTTTGCATCGAACGCATGTCGGACCGTTTCAAACG
>JABDKS010000279.1 GCA_013002105.1 Pirellulaceae bacterium
TCCAAGGACGCGGCGTGGCTCAACCGATTGCGTGATTGGGCAAGTTCGCTCAGCGTTTCGCGAGCGGCCGTCAAATCGCCCGCGGCAAATGCGTCGCGGGCCAAGTCGAGTTGCTTGGGGGACGTCGCGCAGCCACAGGTGAGAAAGATGAAAGAAGCTGCTAGGACGCATTGCAGTGATCGCATGGCGTGTAGCTTCCGATGCCGTCTTTTTCGTGAACCGCTACAGAAAATTGAATAGGCTCCGTTGCAACGAATCAGCCGTCGGCTTGATCACCCACACCGTAGTTCCACCATTTTCCAGCACGTGTTTTGGAATATCCCTTGCGGATCTTGGCGGATTCTTTGACCGATTCGCCAGTGTGCAAGTGGACCATTTCCAAAGTTAAAACATAGTCACGCTGGCTGCTCTTATTGCGGTCGGTTGTGCCGCTGGTGATCGTCGCGTAGAGCAGGTAGTCCACCGGGGCGCCTTGACGGCCCAGTGCCGATGCAAACGCGGCGCGATTATGTGGCAGGAACAGCGAATCGGGACGCAAGCGAGTTTCGATCAACGCAGCATCGACCATCCGTCGGCTGATCACGCGAAACGATTCAGCGCCGGTGATTTGAGAGTCGATTCGTTCGTACAGTTGGTCCTTGAAATCCAACATTTCTTCGGCACTCTTGTTTTCGATGCCAATGAAACAGACGTTGGCCGGACCACTGACTAGCGGGGCCCCCGATGTCGTATTCCCCGATACCGGATGGCCAAATGTTGGATCGGCAAGCACCGGATCAGTGATACCGGCAATCGGGCTGCTCGATTCGAAGCCCACGCTGCGGACGGCGGTTGGGCATCGGCCAAGCAGCTTAGCGACGGATTCGTCGACTAGCGGATTCCAGGTCGCGGCGCCAGCGGCGTGGCTGCCAACCATGTCCTTGTCATTGGACGACAACAAGTGCCCGTATTGGCGGCCGGCGCACCCCAGTGTGGTCAAAACGCCAAAAGCCAACAAAATGAGCGTTCCGTTTGTGCGGCGTGACAAGATCATGGGGTGATTTATCCGGTGTCGATGGAGTGTCGGTCGCACAGAATCAGCTTTTCAATCAACCTGGCGACGGAATCAATCTTGGATTTCGAGGCCGATTCGCCATTGGTCGGCTTGTCGTACTGACGCGAGGTATCAAAATGTGGGTGCTGCAGGCCATACCAGCCAAAATCGGTAGCAGCCTCGCCGATATCGTTTCATCGGAATTTGGGGCTCCCATCGTTGACAAAGCGGTCTCGCCCGAGAAACTCTTTGATTCCTTCCGGAACTCCCCGAAATCCGCAATTTGCCGACTCGCCCAAAAAGTCACCATTCTTGAATTGACAGCAACACAGGATTGGACTTTCTTGTCTCCAACTATCCGGTCGATATTTGCTGAAGACACGACGCTAGCCATCATTTTCAGCCGTTGAACCCTATCGTTTATTCCCCAGCGCCCACGCCCATGTCTGAAGCTGCCTCCCCGATTGATCGCCCCGAACTTTCAGACGATCTGAACGTGGCTGTGAATCCGATTCCCGGTGTCGTCGATGGCTCCAATCAGCCAGCAAAATCCAGCGTGCCAGCAAATCCCAGCGTGCCAGCAAATCCAAGCGTGCCAGCCAAATCCAGCGTGCCAGAAAAGACCAATGGAGTGGCAATCGCCGCCTCCGTGCCAAAACTGGAGGGCGATGACGATGACAAAGGCGACGGCAAAGGCACCGAGGACGAGAAGACAACCGACGATGACAGCGTGGATGATGACGATCCGCTGGACGACGACGAGCTGGAAGACGAGGGAGACGGATTTGGCGACGAGCTGGATGACGACGACGATCTGGACGAATTCGACGATATCGACGAAGACGATTTCGACGATGGATTTGACGATGATTTCGAGGAAGAGTTAGGGGACGACTACGAGATCGAGATCGACGACGAAATCAGCGAGGAATTTGGTCTGAGCACCGGTCCACCCAAAGAAGAGGACGACGGGCTGAGCGATTTCGAGGATTTTGACAACCTCCACCGCTAGATCATCCGGCAAGCCGGTGGTCTCAATTCAGCGGCATCTCGCTACAATCGACGCCGATTGGTGGCTGTCCCCAAATGGGGCGGGCCGCCGGTTGAACCTGTCGCCAGGTGATCGAGTCCCTGTATTGGTC
>JABDKS010000290.1 GCA_013002105.1 Pirellulaceae bacterium
TCAACACGAGCCGACGGCGCCCGCCGCAGGCCCATACCAGATTGACTCACACTCCCAGGCCGACGGTCATCGCCGTCGGATCAAGATTCGTTGTAGCGACGGGATTAGATTATGACGTTTGCCAGATTCAAAGCACAGCTTTACCTATCGTTGATCGTTTTGTTCGTTGCGTTGACGAATCACGCGCAGGCGGCGGAACCAGTCGATTTCGAATCGGACATCGTGCCGATTTTCGAAGAACATTGTTGGCACTGTCACGGCGAAGACGAACAAGAGTCAGATCTGCGACTGGACCTCCGGGTGAAAATGCTCAAGGGCGGCAATACAGGTCTGGCTGCCGTCGTTCCGGGCAAACCGGAGAAGAGCTATCTGATCGAGGTGATCAATCATCTGGACCCAGATCGCGAGATGCCACCGGACGAAGACAAAATTCCTGCCGAGCAGATCGAATTGCTGACTCGCTGGATTAAGGAAGGCGCCGTGTGGCCTGGCCAGATGGACGCCGTCTACGAAGAAGAAACGACAGATCATTGGTCGTTTCAGACCGTCGAGCGGCCGACGGTTCCTAATGTCGTCGATCACGCGAGCAATCGCCACAGTCCCATCGATGCGTTCCTACTGGATCGACTCGCAAAGGAGGGTCTTTCCTATTCCGATCCAGCCGATCCACGGTCACTCATTCGGCGTACGTCCGTCGTCTTGACCGGATTGATGCCCACCCCGGCGGAGACCCAGGCATTTGTCGACTCCTACGCGAAAGACTCCGAACAGGCGTACAGCGAGTTGGTCGATCTGCTACTCGCATCGGAGCATTTTGGCGAACGTTGGGCACAACATTGGCTCGACGTTATTCGGTGGGCGGAAACCAATGGGTCCGAAGCGAACCTTTATCGCAAAAACGCTTGGATCTATCGCGACTACGTAGTGCGTGCGTTCAACGAAGACATCCCGTATGACCAGTTCGTGCGCGATCAGATTGCCGGTGATACGACGGGCGTCGGCGAAGCGACTGGGTTTTTGGTCGCCGGCCCGCACGTGCCTGCTGCGACCGTCGGCCGTGAACCGACTGCGATCCGGCAAGCTCGTGCGGATCGCATGGACGAAGTGATGCAGACTGTCGGCGCGTCGGTGATGGGCGTCACGATGGGTTGCGCACGGTGCCACAATCACAAATTCGATCCGATCACGATCACCGATTACTATTCGCTGACAGCGGTTTTTGCGGATGTGGAATTTGGCAGCCGGCAGCCGGAATTCTCGGATGATCATCCACGTAAGCAACGCGGCAAGAAGTTATGGGGCGAGATTGCCGATCAGCGCCACCAACTACGGCCACTGGGAGGATGGGAAGAGAATTGGGGTGCTTTTCGTGAAATGCATTTCCAGCCAACCACGACCAAGGCGATCCGCGTCCGATTCAAAATGGCCAACGTTGGGTTGGATGAACTGGAAGTGTTTGGCCCGGACGAATACGGCAAGAATCTTGCTCACAAAAGGTTTGGCGCCAAGGTTTCTGGGTTTCCAGAAAAGGGCATCGAGGGGCGTAATCCGATCGAGCGGCTAATCGACGGAGAGTATGGCACGATGACGTGGCGAGCTAAGCCGGATAAAGACGAGGAGAAGCCTTGGGTGCGAATTGATTTTGAGCAACCCGAGAAGATCAGTCGTTTGCGTCTTAGCAATAATCGTGAGTATTTCTACGACACCGATTACCTGGACAAGAAGCCCCATTTGCCTCGATATGAGTTCGATATGGACGTGCTCCAGGACGATGGAACTTGGCAGCCGTGGGTGGGCACCTGGCACGTCAACAAAAAGCTGAATGAAGAGCACCCGGAGCGTAAGAAGAAACTGGCAAAGATCCAAAGCGCGATAGATGCACTTGCCGAGGAAGGCCCACGGCCAAGTTTCGTTGGCCGATTTGTACGACCCGATACGACCCGCGTCTTGCATCGCGGCAGTCCCGAGAATCCGCGTGATGAAGTAACGCCGAGGGGCCCCACGATCTTCGGTGGCGACTTGGGATTACCGTCGACGGCGGCCGGATCAAAACGGCGTGCCGAATTCGCTAAATGGATCACCAGCAAAGAGAATCCGCTGACCGCACGCGTCATGGCCAATCGCATCTGGCATCACATTTTTGGTCACGGCATCGTGTCAACGACGAGTGATTTTGGTAAGGCAGGCGCTCTGCCGTCGCACCCCGAGCTCTTGGATTGGTTAGCTGCTGAATTTGTTGCTCCATCGGCGTCCGAACAAGAAGCAACGGCAAAACCCTGGTCGATGAAAACGTTGATCCGGTTGATTGTTACGTCCGACGCGTTTCGTCAATCGAGTCGGCCATCACCTGACGGCGTCGCAAAGGATGCCAGCACAACATTGCTTTGGCGGTTCCCGCCATCGCGTGTCGAAGCCGAGGTGATCCGAGACTCGATACTGCAAGCCTCCGGATCGCTCGATCGCTCCGTTGGCGGCCGCAGTTACCGGATTCACAACGAAAAGAAAACGTACGCCCAATGGCAAGTGATCGACAATCACGGGCCAGACACGTGGCGACGCATGTTGTACCAAGAACGAATGCGACGCGTTGATGATGGAATCTTTACCGCATTTGATTTTCCTGATTGTGGACAAGTGCGGCCGAAACGCCCCGTGTCGACGACGCCGCTGCAGGCACTGAACTTGATGAACAGTGATTTTGTGATGGAGCAGTCCAAACTGATTGCACAGCGTGCCAAAGAACAGTCGGGCGGCGATGAAGGCAAGGCGATTGATCGTTGTTTTCAATTATTGCTCTGTCGCGCCCCCGATGACCAAGAACGTAAAGATTGTTTGACGCTTGCGCGAGAAAATGATTTGTCGCTCGTCTGTCGAGCTTTGATCAATTCCAATGAGTTTGCGTTTTTACCATAAGAATCCGGGCCCACGGCAGCCGCCGTCGGCTCACTTGGAGACAATACCGATGATCAATCCGGAAAAACTATCAGTACACGGTCGACGTTTGCTCGATCGACGAAATTTTCTTGGCACTGCTGGATTGTCGACCGCCGGTCTGGCGTTGGCCAGCTTGTTAGATGCCGACGGATTGTTGGCATCGGATACGGCCTCCTTTAGTGGAAAGTCGCCGATTCGCCCGGAGATTGATCCCAACAATCCCTATGCACCGCGTGATGCACACTTCGAAATGCCCGCCAAGCAAGTATTGGTGATCTACTTGCCAGGAGCGGTCAGCCACATCGACACCTTTGATTACAAGCCGGCGCTGACGAAGTTGCACGGACAAAAACCGCCGGGTCTACCGGAGGTGACGTTCGAGGGACCCTCTGGGAATATCGCCAAGCCGTTTTGGGATTTCAAGCCTCGCGGCGAATCGGGGAAGATGGTTTCGGATCTGCTGCCGAACTTGGCACAGCAGGTTGATGATTTCTGTTTCTTGCATTCGCTATCGACCGACACAAGCGCACACCCGCAGGGTGAGAATTTCATGAACACCGGGTTTACGATGGAAGGCTTTCCGTCGTTTGGTGCTTGGGTGACCTACGCGTTGGGAACCGAGAATCAAGAGCTACCATCGTTCGTCGCGATCAACGATCCCCGTGGACTTGCTCGCAGCGGCAAGAACAACTTCGGCAACGGTTTTCTGCCCGCTGCCTTCCAGGGAACTGATTTTACGGCCAAGAATCCGCCTAACAATTTGCACCGTCCCGACACACTGTCTCCAGGTTCCGATCGCGCGACCGTCGATCTGCTGCAACGGTTGAACGCCAAGCACTTAGAAAAGTATCCAGGCGATGCGAACTTGGCTGGGCGAATCGCCAGCTACGAACTTGCCGGCAAAATGCAAACCTCGGTCCCCGATGTGATGGACCTCTCAGGTGAAACCGAAGCGACCCTGAAATCCTACGGCGTAGAAGGTGGCAGCGAACTGCGCGGTCATTATGCAAGGAACTGTATTCTGGCTCGACGCTTGCTGGAGAAAGGAGTTCGAGTGGTGCAGTTGTTTAACGGCAGCGATCCTGCAGGCGGCAATGGGATCACCAATTGGGACTCCCACTCGGATATTGCGAAGACGCATGCGATGCAGGCCGAAATCATGGATCAGCCGACGGCTGCATTAATCGCCGATATGAAACAGCGCGGACTTCTTGAGCATACGCTGGTCGTATGGGCAACGGAGTTTGGACGGATGCCATTTTTGCAAGCCAACGGAACCGGGCGCGACCACAACCCTGGCGCCTTCACCTGTTTCCTGGCCGGTGCGGGTGTCAAAAAGGGATTCAGCTACGGCGAAAGTGATGAATTTGGGTTCGAGGCGACTGTGGACAAGACATCCGTCTACGACTTCAATGCGACACTGTTGCACTTGATGGGCCTCGACCACGAGCGTCTGACCTACTATCACAACGGCCTGGAACGACGGCTCACCAACGTTCACGGCCATGTCGTCAAAGACGTTTTGGCGTGATGGATGTGCTGGACCCGCTTGCGCGATAGACTTGCCAGGCGGACCGAGGTCACTTGAGCAGTCAACAGGGACCCGCGTCGACGCAGATCCCGAATTGTCTGATGCACCGATGCGTGCTGACACCGTCTCATTCTTCATCCTTTATGCACCCAATGAATCGTCTCCATGTTTAAATCTGCGTTTCACAGCCTAATCACTGTCGCTGTTCTCGTTGCAATTGTCTTCTCCCAAGACAGCCAAGTGCACGCGAAAGAAGAATCGTCATCTCCCGCGTTGAAAGTTTTGTTAGTCGCCGGTGGCTGCTGTCACGACTACGCGACTCAAACAAAATTGCTCAAGCAGGGAATCGAAAAACGAATCAACGCCGAAGTCACGGTGGTGTTGAGTTCTAGTACAACAACGGAAACGAAGTTTGATATTTATCAGTCAGATGATTGGGCAAGTGAGTTCGATGTGGTGGTTCACGATGAGTGTTCCGCGAATGTCACCGAGAAACCCTATGTTGATCGCATCCTGAAGGCTCATCGCGATGGAGTCCCCGCTGTGAATCTGCACTGTGCGATGCATAGCTATCGCTGGGGCAGTTTTCGCGAACCGGTTCAACCGGGGGCAGACAACTCCGCCTGGTACGAAATGATTGGCGTGCAGTCCACGGCACACGGACCCAAGAAGCCAATCGACGTGATCTACAACACGTCAAAACATCCGACAACGATCGGATTGACCGACTGGACGACCGGCGACGAGGAACTGTACAACAATCTACGGGTCTTTGCCGGCACGAGTGTCTTGGTGACCGGAAAACAATTGGCCCCGCCGAACAAAAGAGAATTGAAAAAGGATCCCGACGCGAAGGCAAAAGAAGCGACAGCGGTGATCGCTTGGACGAACGAGTATGGCCCCAACAAAACGAAAATTTTTAGCACTTCGCTAGGGCATCAAAACGAAACCGTTGCCGATGATCGGTATATGGATTTTGTTGTCCGCGGGTTGCTGTGGGCGACCGGTAAAATAACGCCGGACGGTCAACCCGTCGCGGGCTACGCCAAGTAGTCGCCCGCTGACATGGTTCGCTCGGAGGGGGCAAGCGTACGGGTCGAGCGAATTCGGGTCGGGCGAATTGGGGTCGGGCGTATTCGGATCTGCGTGATTCGATTTTGTGTTATTGGGAATCAGTTCCGCGTGTCGTGAATGATGTCGGCCAGCGCGTCTTTGAGCGGATCATCATCGGGTCCGCAGAATCCCCAATGCTCGTGACGCCGCCAGCCTTCGGCATATTCAAACTGACCGCTCATCGCACCCATCTCCTGGCTCAGGTCACGAAGCGTTTGTAGATAGCTGTCCTGGCCTTGGCTTTCATCCAGCCATTGCTTTTGACTCACATGACATGCTAGCGCCTGCACTTTTTGCTCGATCACGTCCGATTCGTCGATGTAGAAGTGCGGTTGTACCGGATCACCAAGCGGAGTTTTGTTACCGACAGGTTGGGCGTGATACACGGTTACCGGCTCCATGAACACTTCGACCGGCGGAATGCTTTCCAGATTCGGCATCCCGTGTGCAAAGGCGGCACTGACAGCCAACCGACAAGCGATTTCATGATCTTCCATATAATCGCGTGGCGAATGTGTCAGCAGGATGGTCGGTTTTGCTTTCCGCACGACGGCCGCCACCTTCTTCAGATTCTCAGTCGTATAGCTCGCTTCCATATCCGCAAAAATTGGCGGATAGTGTTTTGCGCCCAGCAGTTCGCACGCGTCCTTTGCTTCCTGCAAACGTGTCGCCGCGCATTCTTGCTGGTTCATCGTTGTTGATCCACGCGAGCCATCACACAGACAAATATAATGCAGATCCCAATCGCGCTTGCCCAATTGCAGCAGCGCGCCGGCCATAAAGATTTCGATATCGTCCGGGTGTGCACAAATCGCTAGTGCGGCAGGCATAAAGCAGTTTCTCTGATCTCGGTTTCATCGGGTGGGATGCCAGCACGAGAGTTTACCAGAAGGTCCGTTGCCGGATTAGCGGACATCGTAACGTCGCTAGCTTTGCAGCTTGTCTCTGAGCGGCGTGGCCCAAACCATCAACGGCGAAGCCCGCACAGAGAGACCCACTGTGCGGGCTTGGCGAAATCATGCGGGACGAACGCCTCGGCGATCAGCTTGCGGCCAGTTCCGCAGGTTTGTTGGCAAACGTAAAGTTTTGCCCGTCGTGATCGACGTAAATCGTAGTCCCCTCAGGGTATTGCGTTTTCAGTAGCGCAGTGGCCAAAGGGTTTTGGATTTCTCGCTGGATCACTCGCTTGAGTGGTCGTGCGCCATAGGTCGGGTCGTAGCCCGTGTCGGCGATCTGGTCGATGGCCGATTCACTGACCTCCAAACTGAGATCGTTCTGATGCAAACGTCTGGCGAGGTGTTGTAACTGCAATCCAACAATCCGACGGATTTCGCCGCGATCCAAGGGATGGAAAATGACAACGTCGTCGATGCGGTTCAGGAATTCCGGCAAGAAACGCGCTTTCAGGGCATCCTGCACTGCCTCTTGCATTTCGTCTTCGCTCCCACCTTCTTCGGTCACTCGCTGGATAGCCTGGCTGCCTGCGTTACTGGTCATGACTACGACGGTGTTCGTGAAATCGACCGTCCGGCCGTGACCATCGGTCAGCCGCCCATCGTCCAGGACTTGCAACAGAATATTAAAAACATCCGGGTGCGCCTTTTCGATTTCGTCCATCAAGATCACCGCGTAGGGTCTGCGTCGAACGGCCTCGGTCAGCTTTCCGCCTTCTTCGTAGCCGACATATCCGGGAGGAGCCCCGATCAGTCTTGCGACGCTGTGACGCTCCATAAACTCGCTCATGTCGATTCGCACCATCGCAGATTCGTCATCGAACATGACTTCGGCCAGAGCTTTGCATAATTCCGTCTTTCCAACGCCGGTGGGTCCGAGGAACAAAAACGAACCGATCGGTCGCTGTGGATCCTGCAGCCCGCTTCGGCTACGTCGAACCGCGTCAGAAACAGCTTCGACCGCTTCGTCCTGGCCGATAACCCGTTGGTGCAATCGGTCTTCCATTACCAGCAGCTTTGCACGCTCTGTTTCCATCATGCGGCTCACTGGCACGCCTGTCCAGACGCTGACCACTTCGGCGATTTCGTCTTCGGTCACTTCACGGCGTAACAGACGCCGACGGTCGCTGGAATCCTCGGCAGCATCCGCAGTGCTGTCGCGTTGCTCCAGTTCATCGAGTCGCTTTTCCAACTGGCTTTGTCGCGCGCGTACGTCCAGCATCTCTTGGTACAGATGCTCAGGATTCTCGCCGCGTAATTGCACCTGTTTTGCTTCGGCATCCAAAGTGGCGAAACGATGCTCAAGCTGCTCCGCTTCTTGTCGGATCGACTGAACATCATCCAGCCCCAGTTTTTCGGCTTCCCATTGTTCGCGCAAGCTGGCCAATTCATGGTTCAACGATTCCATCTCGTCTTCGACTTCGGTGCGTTTGTTGACCGCTGACGCCTCGGTTTCGTCAACCAGCTGACGATGCGCGAGTTCCAACTGACGCAAACGACGTTGAATCTGATCGATTGGTTCAGGAACGCTTTCCTTTTCGATTGCCAAACGACTGGATGCTTCATCTACCAAATCGATCGCCTTGTCGGGCAAAAACCGATCGGCGATATAGCGATGCGACAAGTTCGCAGCGGCCACCAGTGCGCTGTCAGTAATCCGAACACCGTGGTGAGATTCGTAGCGAGACTTCAATCCCCGCAAAATTGCGATCGTATCATCCACGCTGGGTTCACCCACGAACACAGGTTGGAACCGTCGCTCCAGGGCTGCATCTTTTTCGATGTGTTGACGGTATTCATCCAGCGTCGTCGCCCCGATACATCGCAACGCCCCGCGTGCCAACTCGGGTTTCAGTAGATTGGCGGCATCGGCTGATCCTTCTGCTTTACCAGCGCCGACAACCAAGTGCAATTCGTCGATAAAGAGTATGACTTGACCGTCGGAGTCTTTGACTTCGCGGAGCACCGATTTGAGACGTTCCTCGAAATCGCCGCGAAACTTTGCTCCAGCCACCAACGCACCCATGTCCAGGGCGATGACACGCTTGTCTTTTAAGCTCTGGGGGATATCGCCTTCGAAGATTCGCAACGCAAGTCCTTCGGCGATTGCCGTTTTGCCGACGCCTGGTTGGCCGATCAAGACCGGATTGTTCTTGGTCCGGCGCGAAAGGACTTGGACAACTCTCCGAATTTCTCCATCGCGGCCGATGACAGGGTCGAGCTTGCCTTGGGCGGCAAGCTGCGTCAGGTCGATACCGAATTTCTCAAGTGCCTGGTACGTGTCTTCGGCATTTTGATCCGTGACACGCGCCGATCCACGGACTTCACTCATCGCCTTGAGGACATCATCGGCCTCGACGCCTAAAAGTTTTAATAGAGTGTGCGCCTTGCTGTCGACTCGGACCAATCCCAGCAGTAGGTGTTCTGTGCTGACAAATTCGTCCTTGAGCGACTCGGCTGCCTCGGCTGCCGCATCGAACGTTTTTTGCAAGTCGGGCGCAATACCGGCTTGCCGTCCACCGGATACCGACGGCAGCTTGGATTGCTCGCTCTGGACCGTGCCTTTCAATTGAGCGATATCGACGCCCATTTTTTCCAACAGTGGCAGCGTGATTCCGTCGCTCTGGTCCAACATCGCGCCCAATAAATGCAGCGGGCTGATTTCGGGGTTGCCGGCCGACGCAGCGCGGCCTTGAGCCTCGGCGACGAGCGACTGAGCCTTGGTCGTTAATTTATCGAATCGAAACGCCATTTCAATTTCTCCAATCCACTTGAATCCATACTTCGGTACGTGCGCAAAAAAAGGCGGGTGCAAGCACCCGCCTTTGCAACGTCGCTCCTAGTCGGAGCCGAAAACGCTCCGATGCGACGGTGTTGGTCGCTGGGGGCGACCAACAGCATGTCCCGATGCGTGACATCGGAACAAGGCACTGGTGGCTTACTCTTTAACCTCAAAATCAGCGTCGATCGCATCGTCATCGCTGTCGGCCGCAGCACTTGCTGCCCCGGGGTCGCCCCCTGCCGCTCCACCGCCTGCTGCTTCGGTCTTCTCGTACAAGACTTTGCTGAAGGCTTGGGATGCTGCGTCCAGTTCATCAGTCGCTTGCTTGATCGCTGCGGCGTCCTGTCCTTCCGAAGCCGCTTTGACCTTCTCGATCGCTTTGTTCATCGGTTCTTTGTCTTCCTCGCTCAGCTTGTCATCATTCTCCTTCATCAACTTTTCGAGCTGATAGACCTGCTGGCTCGCTTTGTTCTTGGCTTCGACCAACTCGAACTGTTTGCGATCATCGTCCGCATTGGCTTCTGCGTCCTTTCGCATTTGTTCGATTTCGTCATCACTCAGGCCGCCCGCTTCCTTGATCTGAACGGAGGCTTCTTTGCCGGTTTTCAACTCCTTGGCCGACACACTCAAGATTCCGTTTTGGTCGATGTCGAATTTGACTTCGATTTGCGGTACGCCACGTGGTTGTGCAGGGATGTCTTCCAAGTTGAATTCGCCCAGCAAGCGGTTGCCCGTCGCCATTTTTCGTTCGCCCTGGAACACTCGCACGGTCACCGCGGTTTGATTGTCGGCTGCCGTGGAGAACACATTTTTCTTTTCAACCGGGACCGTCGTGTTGCGTTCGACCAACGGAGTCATCACACCACCTTCGGTTTCGATCCCGAGCGTTAGCGGTGCAACGTCCAACAGCAGAACGTCCGTTCGTTCGCCGGCGAGCACGCTTCCTTGGATGGCAGCACCTACCGCGACGACTTCGTCCGGGTTGACGCCCTGGTGAGGCTCTTTGCCAAAGATCGACTTGACGACTTCGCGAACCTTGGGCACTCGCGTGCTACCACCGACCAAAACCACTTCGTCGATGTCGCCAGGTTTCATGCCGGCGTCTTCGAGAGCTTGCAAGACCGGTTTGCGGCAGCGTTCGACCAATGTGTCGATCAACTCCTCGAATTTCGCACGAGTGATTTTCATTGTCAGGTGTTTGGGACCCGACGCATCCATCGTGATGAATGGCAGGTTCAAATCTGTTTCAGGCAGCGAGCTCAGTTCTTTCTTCGCCTTCTCGCACGCTTCCTGTAGCCGCTGCAGTGCCATCGGATCGTTTCGCAGATCGATCGCGTTCTCTTTCTTGAACTCATCGGCAACGTAATTGATCAACGCATCGTCGAAATCATCGCCACCGAGGTGTGTATCGCCCGACGTGCTGATGACCTGGAACACTCGGCTCTCGCTATCATCATCACTGGCATCCGCGACCTCTAGGACAGAGACGTCGAACGTACCGCCACCGAGGTCGAACACGATGATCTTTTCATCGGCTTTCTTGTCCAGGCCGTAGGCCAGGGCGGCGGCAGTCGGTTCGTTGATGATCCGAGCAACTTCCAGACCGGCGATCTGACCGGCGTCTTTGGTTGCCTGTCGCTGTGCATCATTAAAGTACGCTGGGACGGTGATTACCGCCTTGTTGACTTTGTGACCCAGGTACGACTCGGCCGACTCCTTCAGCTTTCGCAGCACCTTGGCCGAGATCTCTTGGGGAGTGTACTGGTTGTCGCCAACTTGAATTTTGACGTATTCACCGGCGGCACCGACAATGCCGTAGGGCACCATCTTTTCTTCCGATTCGACTTCGCTGTGTCGTCGTCCCATGAAGCGTTTGACCGAGTAGACGGTTCGCTTGGGATTGGTGACCGCTTGTCGCCGTGCGGGTTCGCCCACAATCGTTTCTTCTTTGTCGGTAAATGCGACCACACTCGGTGTCAGCCGGTTCCCCTCGGGGTTGGGAATCACCTTGGGCTCGCTACCTTCCATCACAGCGACAACGCTGTTGGTCGTGCCGAGGTCGATACCGATAATTTTTTCGCCTTGAGCCATCTCGAAAGTCTCCTGCCGTCGATTTATTCGTACAAAGTCGTTTTTTGGTCACCGCGTCGCGGGCCAGTCCCTCGACGCGTCGTGATAGTCAGTTGGCTGATACAGCCAAGTGTTGGGTTCAGTTTGGGTAGCTGGGAATGCCTGCCGTAATCGCGTGCTTCCCAGTTGCCAAATACTGTTAGGCAAAGTGCGTGCCATTGTTGGGGGGATTCACCGAGAAAATTTGCCCGGTGGTGGCCCAATGGAGCCAAACCTCGCGGTTTTTGCTGACCCGCGCGAGCCTGAGTATGGGAATCACGCTTCTTTTTTAATAGAACCCCTGCGGTTAGCCCGCAAAATCGAGTCGCCGCGTGTCAAAATGACAGCCAAAATCATGACGGGAGAGTTGGTGCCCTACGAGTGATGACGGATCTGCCACACAATGTGCCCATGGTGTGAATC
>JABDKS010000317.1 GCA_013002105.1 Pirellulaceae bacterium
CGCATATCGTGGCGCACAAATTCTGGCTGCCGCTCGAAAAAGTGCCGCCGACGGCCAGAGCATCGATATCTAATCGACATCTCCACAGGTGACCAACGGTATCGACAGCTAGAGCATTTTTACTTAATACGTGGGATCAATCGTAGGCCAGGACCTGTCCTGGCACAGCTGCGCCAGGACCTGTCCTGGCCTACGAGAAAACTAAAATTGCTCTTGCAGTCGCATCGATATCAAGACGGCAGCCCCGAGTCGATAGGGAGAACGACTCTCCCCCATGGGCTTTTGCAAGACAACGTGAATCGAACCAATTCGCTACGCTGGCCAGTACGTGCTGCACCACCAGGTGACGCGCGACATCGTCGATAAAGATCGCTAACCAAACAGTTTCTCTCTGGCAATTCATCGAGGTCACTGATTGCCATCGCGATATCGCGTTCTTACTGAGTCGTCAATATTCCCTCCGCTGACCACAGTTCACAATGCATCGCGGTCACAATACAGGGGCAATCACCACTGGCAACGTCCGAAATCACAAACGTATGCCTTGGATGGGTTATATTAGACGAACGGTCAGTTGACGCTCTCATCTTGCGTTGGTCGTTCGCGGTCATCGCGCTATTCGAATCCACCAACGGTTATTCCGATGGATACTCGTTCGTCCGACGCTCACTCCAGTGATGGATTTCCCGGCGATGGATTTCCCGGCACGGAAAAACTTCTCACCACGCTGATCAATTCGGCAAATCACTTGGTCTGGTGCACGTCGCTTGATGGGACACGACTGTTGTATGCCAATCCCGTCGCTGCAAATATCTATGGCCGGCCGCTCGACGACTTGATGGCCCAACAAGATTACTGGATCGATGCGATCCACGACGATGATCGTGACCGAGTCCTGAAGAACTTGAGAGAATTGCGTCAACGCGCAAAGATCGAACAAGAGTACCGGATCGTCCGCCCCGACGGCACAGTCGTATGGCTACATGATCGTATCAGCATCGTGCATTACGACGGCGTGCCCGCCTACGTCGGAGGAATCGGAACCGACATTACTGCGATCCGTGAATCCGAAGCAATGTATTTGTCGTTGGTCGAAAATCTTCCGCTACATGTCATTCGCAAAGACATCGATCTGAAAGTCGAATTTGGCAACCAGCGCTACTGCAATTCGATCGGACTGCCACTGGACGAAGTTATCGGCAAGACAGACTACGATTTGTTCCCGCCCGACTTGGCAAAAAAATATGTCGATGACGACCGACGCGTTCTCGAAACCGGTGAAATTTTCAATGTCATCGAAGAACACCAGAACTCCGATGGTGAACGTGTCTTTGTCGAAATATTCAAAGGTCCAACGCGAGACTCATCAGGTGAAATCAACGGCATTCAAGTTTTGTTCTGGGATGTCACAGAACGAAAGATAGCCGAGCAAGAAGTAAGTATCGCTAGAGATCTTGCCGAGCAAGCCAATCAAGCTAAAAGCGAGTTTCTGGCTAACATGAGCCACGAGATTCGCACGCCAATGAACGGAATCATTGGAATGACCGAATTGCTTTTCAATACATCGCCGACCGCCGATCAACGTGGTCACTTGAATATGGTCAAGCAGTCGGCCCAGTCGCTGCTTCGATTGCTCAACGACATTTTAGACTTCTCCAAAATCGAAGCCGGCAAACTGGATTTGGAGCATTGCGAATTCTCGCTGCGAGATTGCGTGGGCCATGCCTTGCAAACGTTGTGCAGTCGCGCCGGCGAAAAAGGGCTCGATTTACTCTGTCACGTTGACCCCGATGTGCCCGACGCCCTGCTCGGGGACACCTGTCGCCTCGCTCAGATCATCATCAATCTGGTCGGCAATGCCGTGAAATTTACCGAACAGGGCGAAATCGAAGTCGCTGTCGCGCTGAAATCGCGAAAAAAGGACTCGTTGACATTGCATTTTGCCGTGCGTGATACCGGCATCGGCATCCCACCGGAGCAACAGAAGAAAATATTCGACTCTTTCAGTCAGGTCGACGCTTCCACAACACGCAAGTATGGCGGAACCGGACTCGGGTTAGCCATCTCGTCTCAACTGGTCGATCTGATGAATGGCGAGATCGATGTGCATAGTGACATCGGAATCGGCACCACTTTCTCCTTCACAGCGCAGTTTGGAGTCTGCCCCCAGAAACCACCGATCGCGGAAATTCGGGAACTAAAAGGAATGCATGTCCTGGTCGTGGACGATCACGCACGCAATCGCGCGATCATCTCGGAGATGATCAAGGACTGGGGGATGCATCCGGTCGTCGCCAAAAGCGGGCCGGTGGCAATCAAAAAGATGAAACAAGCAGCGGCAAACGAAAAACCGATTTCCATTGCGATCATCGATTCTGCAATGCCCGGGATGGATGGATTCGCGTTGGCAGAGTGTTTTGCGTTGGATGACTCGCTACCGGCGTATCAGACCATCATGCTTGTTTCGTCAGCAACCGCCGACGATATCGATCGCGGTCGCAAATTGGGCATTACTCATCAGATGCAAAAGCCGGTCGTGCACTCCGAGTTGCTGGACATGATCCTGGAGATGACCGGACTGCGCGAACCCACCGACGCCAGCGATAGGCAACAAGACCTAACAACCAGACCGCTGTCCGTGCTGTTGGCCGAAGACGGAATCGTCAATCAACATGTGGCTGTCGGACTACTGAAACAGTTTGGCCACAACGTTACGATCGCCAATGATGGACGCGAAGCGATCGACACTCTGGAAAAGCAACCGTTCGACGTGATTCTGATGGATGTGCAAATGCCCAACATGGATGGCTTGGAAGCAACCCGGCAAATCCGTCAAAAAGAAAGTGAGACCGGATCACGAATACCGATCATTGCCATGACGGCGGGTGCAATGAAGGGAGACGAACAGCGATGTCTCGAAGCAGGCATGAACGCGTACATTTCCAAACCGATCAACCCGCAATTGCTGCGAGAAACATTAGAAAAGATCGTCGTCAGCGACAACGAAGTGACGCCGACCGAAATCCAACCGATTCCTGCTGACAAACAGCCAACTGGCCAGGATGTGATCGACGTCCAGACGGTCCGCGAATTATGCCGAGGTGACGACGATAGCGTGCGAGAGTTAGCTGCGACGTTTATCGATGAGGCCGGCAATTTGATGAGTCAGTTACGATCAGCAGTCGATCGCCAGGACCAAGAAATCGTGCACCGCAGTGCCCATACCCTCAAGGGGTCCGCAACCGTGTTCGGCGCAAGTGAAGTGGCTGATGCGGCGTTGGAGATCGAACTTCTGGCTGCAAAAGGCAAGATCGATCAACTCGACCACCGAGTCGATCGACTCGCAAAGAAGGTCGCAAGGATGGAAAAACGTCTCTACGAATTGGTCAGCCCGTAGCCCATCACCAAGCGATCCGCCATTATCGCCGCAACAGACAATCGCGCTACTGACCGATCCACTTCTTCATCTCATCCCACCGTCGTGTGTTGGCCACGTCGTCTCGAGTCATTCCGCCGCGACGTGCCTGCTTGATGCCGTATCGCATCACGTCCATCCCATCGGTGGAATGTGCGTCCGTGCTGATCACGATCGGAATTCCCATCCGTTTCGCGGCCGCGAGATGTAGATCATTTAGGTCCAGCCGCGCCGGATTGGCATTGAGTTCCAATAACGTTCGATGTTCTTTGGCAGCATTCATCACCGCGTCCA
>JABDKS010000320.1 GCA_013002105.1 Pirellulaceae bacterium
TTCCGCAACCACTGTCGCAGCAAGAAGGAGCGACTTCGCAGCCACAAGAAGGAGCGACAGCACCACAAGCAGCTTCACAGCCACAGCTTGGCTCGCATGCAGGTGCACATCCGCCGCCACAACCAGCGACTTCGCAGCCACAAGTTGGTTCAGCTGCACAGCCACAGCCGCCACGATTGTGCTTGCTGAACAATTTTTTCAGCAGGCCCATCTTTGGACGACCACAACCCGAGTCACATCCGCATGCAGGAGCGACTTCGCAACCACATGAAGGTGCAACAGCACCACAAGCAGCTTCGCAGCCACAGGAAGGTTCTGCGTAGCATCCGCCAGCACAACCAGCAGCTTCACAACCGCAAGATGGCTCTGCAGCACATCCCGAGTCACAACCGCTATTACAAAGTTTACTAAACAGGCCCGCTTGGGCATCTACATTGCTACAGGCAACCAAAGCGATTGCCAACAAAGCAGGAACGATTACACGACGCATCGTGATATTCTCCATGGAACTAGTATTCGGAAGGTTCTTGCCAGCGCCTAAGTCACTTCACGTCCAAAAGGCTTCTCGTCCCCTCGGAGCTTAGCCCCGACCAGGCCTAAGGTTCCGGGAGTTAGCCGGGGGGCCGATCGGCGTGCTGCGACTTGAGCACCCACCTGACATTGGTCAGGTGTTCACAGAAAGCTATCGACGAGATTTGCTTGCACTCGTTCGAGTTAGTTTCTGTTTTCCGATACAGGTGTGGTTTTGACGACCGGTGGCAACACCCACACCGCTTGGTCCGCTCGTGCCGGATCGACGGCGCACGATCGTGACAGTAGTGACACCTAGACCACGGTCATCAGACCCACCGGCCCGACCGACGTGCCGGGGGGCGAGCAGCAACCCGCAATTTACCGCCAGACTAGGCGACTCGTTTTGAATACAGCCACCACTCGGTAACCAGTAGAACCAGCATAACGATCAGAAGCAGTCGCCAGTACTCGCGCCGTGTCTCGACGCCACGCGTGGCCGACTCGATCGATTCGTACCCAAGTTCGATCGCGGCGGCAACTTTCAAATCACTTTCACTGTGATCGAACAGGTTCACGGAAAATAGATCAGCCAATTTGCCGTCCGCTTCGACACGGTAGTTGCCAGTCGTGTCGGTATCGACAATCTCAATGATGCCCGATGGTCCTGGCCGCACAATCTTGGGTGTCGCGTCGACCCGACCAATCGAAACTTCGTCCAACGCACTCTCGACCCGTACACGGACCGTTTCGCCCGGACGATACGACGGTGCCCCGCTGGCTTCGGCTGCACCGGCCAGATAACGCAACAGATTCAACACAAAAACCGGCCACGATCGTTCGGCGTACCAATTCGTATTGGTTTGCAGGGTTCCGTCCGTATCTTGACTGATGATTTCGAACCCAAGGACCAAATCCTGATAACCATCTCGCGGTGCAATGCTGAGCATCGGCCCAACGTCGGCACCAACCAACTCCGTCGTACCAGCCGGGCCCTCGATCGCGCGTCCGCTGAAGATCAAGAGCGAATACAACTCCAAGTAACGCATCATCGGGTGGGTTCGATCTATGTCGATTAAAACGACTTGGCCCGGTTCGGTCGCCCACGACCAGCCGTCCACCGGCAACGAGCCTATAAAGAACGTATTGGTCTTGGGCATCGTCTTGGGCGAACACCGGTCGTAGATAATCAAATCATCCACACCGGCGTCGGCGCGTTTCTGATATTCCTCAGTCTCCAGATAACTGGGGGACCGCGCATCACGAATACAGATCTTTTCCGCCTTCTCCGTCGTCAGCCCCAGTTCCAACGGTGTGTTGCCCGGCGTGATCACCAATACGGAAACCGTTTTCATCGGTGTCAGCCCGGCGTAGGCCGTATTATCAAGCGGCAAATCATCCTTCAAATCCAGTTCCATACGCATCGTGACCGCTTCTTCGCTGTCAAACGTGAACGATACTCCGGTTTCTTCGCCCGCTTTTAATTGCACGTTGGATGCGTCAATCAGTGCGTCGGCGACGAAAAGCGATGCATTGGAGGAAACGCTCTCGGATCCGAAATTCACGACGGTCGCAAACGCCTGAACCTCACTCGGTTTTTCCACGTTGCGTTCAGCCGAGAAGGCAGTAATCGCCAAATTTGTGGGACTGGCCGAACCAATGCTGATGTACTCGGGCACCAAATTCCCAAGATTGAACTCCGTGACCGGTTGAAACCCACCATCGCTAAATAGCAACAAGTCGGCCGGCATCTCGTCGGCCACTTGAATATCGTTCACGTCACCCGCTTCGCTGCTGCGGCGTGGGTTGGCCAAACCGTCGGCTGCTTTGAGAGCTCCTAAAATATCGGTCGTACGATTGGTAACCGTTGCGCGAGCCAGTGCATCACGTAATCGTCGCCGGTCGGACGTAAACGCTTGCAGCACATCGGGGCGATCGTCGAACGTCACTAACATCGCTTGATCCGAATCGCTCATCACGTTGATTCGCTCCTCGATCAACCGTTTGGCTTCATCGAACCGGTTGCCGTCCGCTTTGACATCGGTAGCCAGCATGCTGGCGGACGTATCAAGCAGGAACACTGATCGGCCTTGTCCGGAAAGCTCGCCGCGATGTCCAGGTCGCAGCAACGCCAGGATCGCAAGCAACACGGCCAGCAATTGCAGCAACAACAGCAAATTGCGGCGCAACCGTTGCAACAAACTGTTGACATGGAGATCTTCGACCGTTCGCGACCACAGATACGTGCTGGGGACTTCGACCGGTTCGCGACGGAGTTTCAGAAAGTACAGCAGAATGATTCCCACCGGCACCGCTGCCAGCAGGCTCCATTGCCACCAATGTTCCATGGTTGGCACCCAGCTCATCGCACCACCCCGCGTTCACGCAAGTAGCGCGTCACGATCGTCTCGACCGGAGTGTCAGTTCGCACTGGCACATAGATGATGGATCGTCGGGAACAAAACGTCTTGATCGACCCAATAAAGTTCTGAACCGTCTCTTTGTACTTTTCGATCACGTAGGCATTAATCGTGACTTCGGCATCGTCGCCGTCCTCGACATCGATCAATCGCCGATCGCCACGCAGCGGCGGATCAATTTCCTCGGGCGACAAAACATGCATCACAAAGATATCCATTCGGCGACCAACCAACATTCGCAGTGCCGACTCGTACCCTTGTTTGTCCATCATGTCGGTAATCAACACGACAACGCCCGTACCGGAATTGCGAAGCGAAAAATCTTTGACTCCGTCGTGCAATGAAACATTATGTCCACTGTCGACCGACTCCAAGTATTGCAACATCTTCCAAAGACTCGCGCGACCACGCAGCACCGGCGCACGGCGACCTTCGGGACCGAGCGCGGCGACGCTGACCCGGTCGGCCCGGCACAGCCCGACGTATCCCAGTGACGCAGCGAGTTGCTTGGCGACAAACAGTTTGGTGGGATCTCCGAAATTCATGGATTCACTGGCGTCGATCAGAGCATAGACGTGCAGATCCTCCTCCTCCTGGAACAGCTTCAAAAACAACTGGTCGAGCCGCGCGTAAAGATTCCAATCGATCAATCGCAAGTCATCACCGGGGACGTAATTGCGAAAATCAGCGAACTCGACGCTCTGCCCCTTGCGTTTGCTCCGCCGCTCGCCCTTCATCCGCCCGCGAAACACTTTGCGCGAGACGAGTTCGAGACGTTCGAGACGGGCCAGTAGCTCGGGGCTGAGGAGAGTTTGTGAAGCAGCGTTTTTGGGGGCAATCGAAGTCGACATGGCAATGATTGTAGCGAAAACAGGCACAGCGTAGCGGGGGCGTCCCACCCGCGGCCAACCTCCTGGTACGACGGGGCCGCCCAGTGGTTTGCAACCGTCGCGAGCGGCAATTCGGTTGGACAACCGCGGAAAGCAGAAAAATCATCGGTTTTGTGCACGGGCAGTGACTGCCCACGCCACTATTACCG
>JABDKS010000331.1 GCA_013002105.1 Pirellulaceae bacterium
TTTGTCGAAAGCTTCACCTTGCCCAATGGTGTCCGCGAAGACGACATCGTTGCTCGTTATCGCAACGGTATTCTGGAAGTTGATTTGCCAAAGAGCGAAGAAGTTCAGGGAAAGCGGATTGAAGTAAAATCGAACTAAGTTCCATCCGTTGTCACTACAAACCTCTAAGGAAGGTGGGTACACGCGTTTCCAACTTGATCGGTATATCCGCACGCGATGGTCGTCGGTTACGTCGATAGCCGGCGGCCAAATGCGTCGATGCAATTCACGAACGAGATCGTTTTGGCGCGATTGGCAGAGTTTGGCCCTACCGATGGGTCCGGGCGTACTGATCGATGGATTCGATGAACGTTTCGACGCGTTCGGCCAGTCGGCGGATGACCGAAGACGCGTTGGCCAAATTGTTTTCCTTTCCCATCACCTCCAGTTCGTAAGCCAATTCGACCGCTTGGGTGTAGCTATACGCGCCGACTAGACTCTTCATCCGATGCGATGCGATCTCCAAAGATCGAGCGTCCGCCTGTCGGGCTGCTCGCCGCATCGCATCAATCAGCTCAGGGGCATCGTGAATCACATAGCCAATGTGCTGGAGTAAAAGATCCAGTTCACCGTTCATGCGGTCCAACGCAGCAGAGATATCAAACGGCATTCTCTGGTCGTTTTGGTGATGCGTTGTCGACGGTTGGCGTATTGATCTTTCCCTTAGCGCTAACGATTCGACCATCTCAACCAAGTCACGGGCGTGAATGGGTTTGGGCAGATACGCGTTCATTCCCGCAGCAAGACATTTGTCGCTGTCTCCAACAAGCGCGTGTGCGGTCAAGGCAATGATTGGAACCTGTTTTCCGCCGGGCCGTTCGTGCTTGCGTATTCTTTGTGTAGCTTCAAACCCGTCGATGCCAGGCATTTGAACATCCATCAAGACGACGTCAAAGTCGGAGTCGCGACATGCTGAGACGGCTTCGTTACCATCTGTCGCTAACTGGCATTTGTGCCCACGTCGTTGCAGTATCGCGGCCGCCAGCTTGCGGTTTGGTTCGTGGTCATCAACCACCAATACATCCAGGCGTCGATGAGGAGACTCATGGATGACTGCTGGACCTGAGGTTTGATTAACCTGTCCCAGATCACGGTGTTCCAGATTACAGCTTGGCTGTTCGCCTGAATCCACCGCGCGAATTGCGTTTAACATTGAGGGAGCCGCAACCGGTTTGGTAACAGCACATTGGATTCCTGCCTTACTGAGACTGCCGAAGACGAACGTCCGATCGACCGAAGATTTGAGTAGGATTGTTTTACACGGCCTCTCACACCGGCCTTGAACCGATTCTACCAATCGCAAAATGCTTGGCTCAGCAATCGCACCATCAATCAAAAGCAGATCGACCTCCTGTTCCGGTGGAATCAAACGCTCTATTTCGCTGGTGTCGATCATTCTGCAGTCGACCAACACCGTCTCAACTCCCCAGTGACGCAGCATTTTGCAAATGATTCGTCGCGTCGTCGATTGGGGAACGACCACAAGTGCCTGTTTACCACGCAAATCAGCGGCTTGAATTTCGGATGATTTTGAAGCGTCAGATTTTGCACGTTTGAATTGGATGTTGAAGTGAAACGTGCTGCCCTTGTCGACTTCGCTTTGCACCCAGATCTCACCATGCATCAACTCGATGAGTTCTGCTGTAATGGTGAGTCCTAAACCTGTTCCGCCGAATCGTCGATTCGTCGAAGCCTCGACCTGACGGAACGACTCGAAGATTTCCCGTAAGCGATCATCGGGGATACCGATACCTGTATCACGCACCGCAAAGTGAAAACTGATCTCATTGTCGGCCATCCATTGCGATTCCACGCTGACACTCACCTCACCGGTCTTGGTGAACTTGATCGCGTTTCCAACAAGATTTAGCAGGACCTGACGTAGCCGCGTGGGGTCGCCTTGGACCATTAGCGGAAACTCCATCGGAAGTTCCACGGCGAGCTCCAAGCCTTTCTCGTGCGCACGGATGGCCATCGTCTGGAGGGTATCAGTGACGAGTTCGGCCAAATCGAAATCGACAGTTTCGATCTCCATTTTTCTCGCCTCGATTTTCGACAGATCCAGCACGTCATTCAGCAATGCCAACAACGTATTGGCAGACGAATGCACGCAGTCGAGATAGTCCTTCTGATCGGGACTCAGTTCGGTATCCAAAACGAGTTCGGTCATCCCGACGACGGCATTAAGGGGCGTACGAATCTCGTGGCTCATGTTTGCCAAGAACTCGCTTTTAGCACGACTGTTCATTTCCGCTGCTTGTTTTACGGCCTGCAAGGCGTTTTCGGTTTGGCGTCGCTGCGTGACATCAGTTTGAATGCCGATCCAACGCGACAACTTGCCATCGCTGTCGCGAATTGGGATGAGACGAAATTCAACCCAAT
>JABDKS010000341.1 GCA_013002105.1 Pirellulaceae bacterium
CTCGCTAAAGCTCGGTGCCGACCCTCCCACGAACAAGTTTCTATTACATGGATGATTTAGCGCGTGGGAGGGTGAATAAAAGAAGCTATCAATCAGCCGACTTGTGGGTAAAAACAAGGTTCCTACCGGACGGAAAACTTTCCAAAATTTTGGCGGGTGGGAACCGGCCCTACGAAACTGTCCTAGCATTTGCCCGGTTACGGGCCAACGGTATCAAAACCATCCATCTGATAGCGGTAATCGAACTGAAGATCGGGATGGACCTTTTCAATTGCCTTCTCGATCTTCTTTCGCTGCATCGCGAACATGTTCGCACTGACTTTGCAACGACCGAATCGGATCTTGCGATCAACGAACTGCCGGCAAAAATGGATTCGCAATTGCAACTCCGTCTCTTTGTCACCGCTATATCGAATGCACTTTTCCATTCTGCGAACGATCTTCCGCAGGGTTTTCTTGTGAATTTTTTTCCCCGGCGGAAACATCCCATCGATTTCGGCGCATACGTCGTCAGCATACGCACGCTCGTCGTCGGCCTTCATTAGCAAATAGGTCAGCAACTCCTTGTTATCGACCTTGAATTTCGCCAATCGGACGCAAGCCTCAACCAGTTGTTCCTGGTCCAATTGGACCAGTGTTTTTTTCAGTTGGCTAACCGTGGCAGGTTTCATAAGTGACAACGTTTTGGACATCGGATATTGCGGCAGACAATCGTCGGTCTCGTAAAACGGACTTCAGTCCGTCACCAGCGACCGCAACTTGTCGGCAAGGGCGGGCGATCCATTTCGCCGTTTCTCGCGACCTTCCTAATCTCTACCCACCGCCGATTCGTCATCCGTGGCAGTGGGGGGGCAATCGCGATGCCTGCTTTTCACCGCTCTGCGATGGCAGCAATTCATCAAGCCCGTCGACGCTTACCAGCGGAGTCGATCCGAGGTCGGCACACGGCGGACCAGATCTTAGCATCCAGCGTCAACGTGATGCGGGCGACTTGATTTCGGAAATCAAAATTCGCCCATCGGAATCAATAGTACCGATAGAACGCCATCCTCTAGCGGATGGCAGCCGCAACGCACGGTCGTCAACGCACCGTCGTCAACCCAAAGCCGCCAGACATGCAGTCGCCAGACTCTCCGAGGCTGGTCTCGGGTGTTAGCTTTTGCATGCTGGATGTTCAGGGATCGAGGCTGGCCTGGGACAGTCCAGCGACTGTGGGATCACCGTGTGATTACTGTTGCCAGACATACAGTCGCCAGACTCTCCGAGGCTGGTCTTGGGTGTTAGCTTTTGCGTGCTGGATGTTCAGGGATCGAGGCTGGCCTGGGACAGTCCAGCGACTGTGGGATCACCGTCGCCAGACTCTTCGGGGCTGTTCTCGGGAGTAGTTTTCTCAGTGTTGGATGTTCAGGGATTAAAACTCGCCACGACGTGACCATCGATCTTGTGCGCACAACAGACGATGGAGGTCGAACAATCCGATCATTGCGGATTTGAATTTGCATTCCCACGAAGACCTCACTGCGCAATCAACAGAGTGCGTTTGTACACGTGTCATTTCTGAAGCGTTGGCGACGCTATCGATTGATGAATCCGTGAGCGTTTGTGCGTTTATGCACAGGTGGAGTAATGATCGATCCGAAGCGATCCGGTAGCCATCGGTACTCTCGCAAAAAAAGTTCCGTCAGTGACCCCTCCAGCCTATCTTGCCGGTCTTGACCGCCTTATCCTTGATTAATGAAGCTGCGCGTGTGACTCGGTAATCCGAGTGGAGTTGCAGGACGATCGACTTGATTCGTTTTCGCTCCCAACCGCGCGATGACGGTGTCGGAACAACAAGTACTGCAACAGGACGAGGGACCAGGTCATGAGATTCAGCAGAGGCGCGCGCGCTAACCGTCAAGAGAAAACGAGGTCCCGCGACACCAAACGCCGTCGTCTCTCGCGACTGATGTCGCGTCGCCCCAACATGGAGGCGTTGGAGGACCGACACCTGCTTGCCGGCGACTTGTTGATCGATGGTGACAGTGGCAGCAATGCGATCGAATTGAGTTTGAACTCCGCCGGTACGGATGTCGTTGTCACTGTCGATGGATCGACATCGACGACGCCGATCGCGGGCGTTGATTCGATTGTCGTCAGAGGCTTTGGTGGGGACGACACGCTGACCATCGATGCTGTCAACGGACTGATTCCGCTGACCATCAACTACGACGGCGGTGATGATTTCGATGATCTGGTACTACAGGGAGGTGCTGTCGTTGATACGGCGTCTTACGTGATGGGGGCGGATCCCAGTTCCGGGACCAATACCATGACGCTTGGTTCAGCGACGCAAGTTGTCAATTACAGCAACATTGAACCGATTCAGGATAATGTTCTGGCCGCGACACTAACGGTCAACAGCACCAACGCTGACAACGCAGTCAACTATTCCCAAGGTCCTGGAGGCGGAATTTTTGTCGGTCCATCGGGGTTGGTGTCCGTCGATCAATTTGAAACCATCGAGTTCAACAACAAGACAACTCTTGTTTTGAACGGAGTTGCTGGTAGCGACGGATTTAGTTTGAACAATCCGACGACGCCGACAGGACTGACAGAAATCATCGTCAACGGTGGTGATCCGACCGCCGAGGGCGATCGGCTCGTTGTGACCGGCGTGCCAGGTCAAGCCGACGATCCCATGTGGTTTCCTAACTCAGCCGATTCCGGTCTCTTGCAGCGGGTCGGCAGTGTTCCGATCACCGTGATTGGCATCGAGCATCTGATCTACGATGCCGGAAATGAACCGGAGACGCTGACAGTCACTCTGCCAGGTAGTGATAACGATGTTGCCGACATTCAATTTCCATCGCCCGGCAGCGGTCGAATCGGCGTGACAGCAGGCGGTGACACTCCGTTGTTGGGTATCGAGTTTGAGAATTTGGTCCGTTCGGCGATCGAACAGTTGTTGATCAACGACACCGGTGGTACCGGTGACCGAGTTCACATCGACGGAACGAGTTCCGCGGACGAATTTGACGTCGACCCAAGTGGTGCGGTTCGAACGCTGATGGGAAAACTATTTTCCGCACCGATCGTCCTGCCGCAGCCGGGCGAAGTCGAAGGGGTCGAGTTGGATGGGATGGAAGGCGATGACGAATTCAATGCCGAATTTGTCAATCAGGTGCTCGAAGCGATCCGAATTCTTGGTGGTGATCCCAGCAATGACGACATCGTCGAGCTACGCCAGGGTGCCAACAACAACAACGATACCACCACGCTGGAGCCGCTTCCGGGTGCTCCCGTCGGCTCCACCAGGATCACCGGACCGGGCACGACCGTCGAATTGATTAGTACTGAACGGTTACGCATTACCTCCGAAGATCAACTCAATGACGCGTTGCGGATTCTAGGAACCGATGGCGATGAAAAAATCGACATCGATAGTGCGGACGACGCGATTCGTGTTGCCATGGAAGCACTATTTGGGGGTGCTCCGGTTGTGTTACCGACCGAAGCGGACGGATTTGGGATGGTGGAAGTCGATGGGCGAGACGGTGCGGACGCATTCCGAGCGGCGTTGGAGAGTTTGGCCGGAAATTCACTGCGTGCGATCGGTGGCGGCGGTAGCGACACGTTCGTTGGCGTCGGGACTGGCGACAGTGACAATGCCCGAGTACGTCGGACCGGGGCGTCCCAAGCCGACATCGAACTGGCGAATCAAATCCGCGCCGCGGTCGAAGAGATGGAAGCGTTGCGTATGGAATTGGGCGATGGAGACGACACGCTGACGGTCGACAACAACGCCGCAGTGGGTTTGATACAGGTCCCGATTACATATGACGGGGGCAGTGGTGCCGATAGTTTGGTCGTGCAGTCCAACGTGATGGCGGCGACGGTGCAGTACAGTCCCGGTCCGGATGTTTCGGCAGGTCGCCTGAACTACGACGACGGCACGATGCTGATTGATTTTGTCAACCTGGAACCGGTTTTGGATCTCTCACAAACGACGACGTTGACTGTTAACGGGACGCACGCCGACAACGCGATCAATTACACCGGAGATGACTTTGAGATCCCCGACTTTGGGACGATTCCAACGGGACTGGTCAGTGTCGATGGCTTCGAGACGATCGAGTTCGCCAACAAGACCAATTTGGTGATCAACGCCCAAGCGGGTGACGATGTGATCAACCTGAACAATCCGACAACGCCGGAGGGTCCGCTAATGTCGATCACCGTCGACGGTGGAGACCCGACAGCAAGCGACACGGTGATTGTCAACGGTACCACCGCAGCCGATGCGATTAACATCAGCCCGCTGGCGGCCGATTCGGCGACGGTGACGGGTGTGCAGGGAGTGCCATTGGTGACAGTCACGACCAGCGAGCACTTGGTGATCGATGGATTAGGTGGTGACGACGATCTGACATATACAACTCCGGCTCCGGGAGCAGAGATCACATTGGCTGCGGGGACGAATCTCGACGCGGGCACAATCACCGCGGATGCTTTCTCAGGTAATATGCTGATTCCGGTCGCTTTTGAGAATCTTTCTGATGGTGGATCCGTCACATTCGCGAACGCTGGCGGCGGGCGAACCGACGGTCTGGACGTGATCGGCACCGACAACGATGACCGATTCGATCTTACGAGCACCGGTACGTTGCAAATATTCAAGCCTGCCTTTTTCCCCGCGGTGACACTACCCATTTCGACACCCGGTGTGAGTTTGCTGCGCTTGGTGGGCCGCGACGGCGACGACACATTTAACGTTGCTGGCGATCACCCCATCCCAATTGGCGTGGAAGTCCAAGGCGGTAGTCCCGACAGTGGAAGTGACGTGTTGAACTTTACCGGCAGCGGTGCGGGCGCGGTGACCTTGGATCTCACAGCGAAAACGATTACTGAAGCCGGTTTTGCTCCGGTGTACTTTGGCTCAGTTGAGCATGTCAACGTCGATGCCAACAACGACTTGATTGTCAACGGGACATCAAGACCCGACACGTTTAACGTCACGCCGACTGATCCGGCGTTTGTCAACGGCGGGACGCAACACGGAATGTTCGATCACAGTGAAACCAATGGCGTCGAGTTCAACTACGCTGCCGCGACGGTCACGTTCAATGGTGGTGGGAATGCACCTGATGTGCTGAATCTACTTGGCGACGGGGCGACCGATACGGTGACTGCCGGGGCGACCACGATCTCGTTCGACACGAGTACCGTGACATTGGGGACTGATCTGGAAGTCGTCAATGTTCGGGGACTCGCTGGCAATGACTCGATCAATTTGGCGGGGTTGGTTTATATAGGCCAATTGACGATCTTTGGCGACGGCGGTGACGACGACCTGACCGGATCGGCCGGCAACGAACGAATCGAAGGTGGCGACGGCGGCGATACGATCAGCGGTGGCGGTGGTATCAATCAACTTTACGGCGGTGCCGATTCGGATCTCTTGATCGGCGGCCGTGTTCAAGCAGTCAATGTTGTCGATGGCGGAAGCGGTACCGACATGTACTACTTCGACGACTTCGGACCCATCGAAGTCAGCGAGTTGGAAACGGACGTAAATATTGTCGGACCAAACACGTCGACCACGATGACTTCGGTCGAAATGCTGGAAGTCAACCTGATGTCGCCCGACACCGTCACCGTCAATCGACTCAACGGTAGCGATCTGCGTGAAGTGTTTGTGGAAGACGAATCGGGCGGCGATGCAACCTTGGTCGTCCACGGCACCGAACAACCCGAAGTGATCACGATCGGTTCGGTCCCGGCTCCGGCGAACCTTCCACCGACCTTCCCCGTCGGTGCGGTGTTCAACCAAGTTCTCGGACTGCATGCGTCGGTGACCGCGGTAAATTTCAACGCGACAGATACGATCCAAGTCAACGCGGGCAGCGGCGACGACGATGTCAAAGCCGAACTGAATCTCGTGCCGATGATCGTGCTCAACGGTGAAGATGGCGACGATTTCCTGTACGGTGACGTCGTCATCAACGGCGGTCCCGGTAACGACACACTGATCGGATCACCGGCCAATGACACGCTCAACGGTAATGCTGGTGACGACATCATTGACGGTCGGGGCGGCGTGAACACCGTCGACGGCGGTTCGGGAACGAATACCTTCCTGGTCAGCGGTACGGCTGGTCCAGACGTGTTGGACGTATCCCACACGGCCGGTAACGTCACGATCGCTGGCGGTGTCTCGGCTGGATCCAATAATTTCACCAACATGCAGCGCGTGTTGGTCGAATCCGGCGAAGGCAGTGACTTGATCAACCTGACCACGCTGGGCGGCGGCTTGTTGAACTATGACGTATTGGGTGGTGATCCGATAAGTGCAATCGGCGATACGTTGAATGTCACTTCGCCCACCGGCGTGACCGTCACGTCGGGACCTGAGAATGACAGCGGTGCGTTGGTCGACGGCGACGGTGCAATCGTCAGTTGGAACGAAGTCGAAGACGTCGGAGTGACTCTGGCGCCTCCGTCGACTGTTCTGGTAATGGGCACCGGCGGCGATGATGACATCACGGCCGTCGGCGTCGAATCGGGAACGATCAATGTCACCGTCAACGACGGCCCGACGATCACCTACACCGGTGTCACAGAATTAACGCTGGATGGAAAAGAGGGTGACGATGATTTCACCGTCGATGTCAATTTGGAGGCACTCGGGATCATCGTGAACGTGAACGGCGGTTTGCCGACCGCGGGCAGCGATGAGTTACGAATAACGGGCGTTGATGGAATCGATGATTTGCCGACATGGACACCGTCATCCAGCGATGCGGGCGTGATGCAGTTGGCCGGTCAGGCGCCAATCAATGTTACTGGCATCGAGCATCTGATCTATGACGGCGAAAGTGATGACGAGAATCTGACGGTTTCGGCGGTTGGACGTTTCGTGCACACACCTGGAGCGGCAACGGACCGGGGTCGCGTCGACCTCACAGGCGACCAGTTTGGATTGACTGGCGAATCATTAGGTATCAGTTACGAGAATCTGGGCGGCGGAGGATCGGTCACTGCCGTGGGCGGTGGTCAAGGTGACACGTTGGTCCTGCTTGGAACAGGCGGCGCAGACACGCTCAACGTCACGTTTCCCGGACCAGACATGATCGACGTCGATCTGTTCAGTGCTGCGGGATTTCACGTTGATGTACTATCGTCGAACATTGCGATTTACGAAGTCGAAGGTCTTGAGGGTGACGATGACATCATCCTACTGCCGTTTGCCGGACTGCCCTTGGTGAACGCAAGCGGAGGGTTTTTTGTGTACGGCGGCGGTCCAGGCGCTGGGAGCGACACCTTGAACGTCACGGCCGACGCCGTAACCACCGCAGTCGCGATCGCGCC
Organism: Pirellulaceae bacterium; assembly: GCA_013002105.1. Next base: position 7,351 of record JABDKS010000341.1, read on the forward strand.
CAACGCGGCCAATTCGGATGATCAGGAGATCACCGGCCTTGGCACCCCAATCGACGTGATCGGGATCGAACTTATCCGCTACACCGGGAACAACAACGAGACGTTGTCGGTCAACCCCGGTGCTGGCGACAATCAGATGACAGTCGCGCGCGGTGACGGCGTCGACTTAGTCACCAGCGACAGCCTGCCAGCAATCGAGTTCTCCGACGTGAATACGTTTGTCGCGGATGTTGCCGGGCCCGGCAGTGATGTCGTGACCTTCAAGACTTGGTTCCTGCAAGGTGCGCAGCCGGGTAACTACCAGATGGCCGGTGTCGGAACGGACACATTAGTGATCGAAGGAACCGATGGGGCCCTCGGTGGTGACGACCAATTCACGATCACCAATCCCGGTGGCGGCGACGCAGCGGCAATCACCGATGGCAACGGAACCGGCGTCACGGTGACTGCGGTCGGTCTAATGGCCAGCGGGCGCGTTGAGATCAACACGCTCGGTGGTAACGACACGGTTACGATCGATAACACCGGCGGACTAATCGATCCCTTGATCACGTTCAACGGTGGCAGCGGCAGCGATTTGCTGGAGTTAACCGGTTTAACGGTCGTCGCCAACGCAACGTATCTGCCTGGACCCACCATCGATGGCGGCACGGTTCTGCATGACACGATGACGGTCGAATTCACTGGGCTGGAGCCGGTGCACGACAACGTCATCGCGAACAACCTGACGATCGTCGGTACCAATGCCCCCAACGCGATCAATTACTCCGTGGGTCCGGGCGGCGGAATTTTTGTGGGCCCCACCGGATTGGTCAGTGTCGACGGGTTCGAGACTTATGAATTTGAGTACAAAACGACGCTGACACTCGATGGTCTGGCCGGTGACGATCAGATCAACATCGATAACACCGGTTTCGCTACCGTACCGATCGGGCTGGCCGCAATCAATGTAATCGGCGGCGCTCCGGGCAATAGCGACAGCGTGCAAATTACCGGCACCGCAACCGGCGACACATTTGACTACACCGCGACAAGCGAGAATTCGGCCACGATCACCCAAGGCGGAACGCTAGCGATCGCTTACGCTCTGACCGATGTCGAGGACTTGCTGATCGACGGCGAGCCTGATTCCGACTCGCTGAACGTCACCACGCCCAATGCAACCGTCACCCCCGATT